>JAKOOD010000581.1 GCA_022701635.1 Burkholderiaceae bacterium
GATAGATCTCGCCGGCTTCGTTGCGCACGCCGATCAGCATCTGTTCTTCGCGGACTTCATCGGGGGTGGCGACATCGAGCAGCAGGTTGCCGATGATGTGCTTGTCGAAATGGGCCGGCTTTTTACCATCGAGCAGGGCAGTTTTCACGGGGGTGTCCTTTGTTGTTTCTGAGAGGCAGCCGCTCCGGGTGACCTTGCATGGAGCGGCGATATGGCGGGATTATAGCCGCCCGCGGCAATCTTGCCTGCCGCGCCATTTTTATCCCACGGTGCCGGCCGGACGGGTACCATAGCCGATCTTGCAACCTGGCACTATCGTTCCGACCATGAACCAGCAGCTGCGCGGCATAGGCGCCCTCGTCATCGTCGTCCTCGTCTGGGGCACGACCTTCCCGGCCATGAAGGACCTGACCGCGACGTTTTCGCCGGTATGGATCATCCTGGTCCGCTTTGCGCTGGCGACCTTGATTTTGTCACCTTTCCTGTGGCGCGCGCGGCGCGCGGACCTGCTGTCCGGCATGGTGCTGGGCTTGGTGTTGTTTTTCTGCTACCTGTTCCAGGTCGAAGGGCTGGCGCTGACCAGTTCCAACCGCAATGCCTTCATCACCGGCCTGAACGTACTCGTGGTGCCGCTGCTGGGCATGCTCGGCGGGCGCCTGCCCGAACGCCGCATCGTGCTCGCGCTGGTGCTGGCGCTGGCCGGCCTGGCGGCGCTGTGCTGGGATGGCGGCGCCTGGGGCCGCGGCGACACCCTCGCGCTGCTGGGTGCGCTCTGCTTCGGCGTGTACGTGAAAGTGATGGAAATCCGCACGCGCCTGGCGCTGCGCCTGATGAGCGTGACCGCGGCCCAGATCGCCACCGTCGCCGTCTGCGCCGCGCTGTGGCTGCTGGCGCGCGAGGTGCCGCTGGGCCTGGTCGCGGCCGGGGACGGCGCCGACTACTGGCGCACCATCGGCAGCCACCTGGCGCAGTACTGGCCGAATTTCGCCTACCTCGGCGTGGTCTGCACCGCCGCCATCATCTCGATGCAGGCCTGGGGCCAGGCGCGCACGGGCGCCAACGAAGCGGCCGTGGTCTACGCCTTCGAGCCGGGTGCCGCCGCCTTTTTCGGCTTTTTCTGGCTGGGCGAGGCGATGACCGTGCGCGGCTGGCTGGGAGCGGCACTATTGATCTCCGGTATGATAGTCAGCCAATGGAATACCGAAGGCCGGCCTGCCGCCGCGCTCGCCCCTGAGTAATGTGTTTTAGCCACGTCAATGCAGCACGTTGAACTGTCCCGCCTGGCGCAGGAGACGCCGCTGCGCGTGCTGCTGGTGAACGCCGGCGAACCCGACTCGCTGACCTGGTCGGGCCTGATCCAGCCGCTGCGCCTGGCCGCCCGCCTGGTGGGGCCGCAACGCCTGCATGTCGATGTGCGCAGTCCCGACAAGTTCGCCGGCGAATCGCTGCGTCCCTGGCAGCTGGTGCTGCTGGTCGCCGACGAAGCCGAGGCCGGCCTGCGCCCTGCCAACCTGCGCGCACTGGCCGAACGCTGCCGCAGCGCGCCGTGCTGGGGCGGCGTCGGCGCCGGCGTGCTGTGGCTGGCAGAAACGGGCGTGCTGAACGGCGCGCGCACGGCGCTGCCGTGGTCGCTGTACCCGGATGCCGACGCCATCGCCGACCAGTCGACCTTCAGCCCGCACCTGTTCGAGATCGACGGCGCGCGCCTGACCTGCTGCGGCGGCGCCGCCAGCCTCGATTTCGCGCTGACCCTGGTCGACCTCCTGTTTGGCGCCACGGTCCAGGCCCAGGTGAAGGAAATCCTGTGCGTCGACCGCGTGCGCGGCGCCGAAGAGCGCCAGCGGGTGGCCTTGCAAGCCCGTTTCGGCACGCTGCAGCCGAAGCTGACCGAGGCCGTGACCTTGATGGAAGCCAACATCGAGGAGCCGCTGTCGACCGACGAGATCGCGCAACTGGTCGGCATCTCGCGGCGCCAGCTGGAACGCCTGTTCAAGCAGTACCTCGGCAGCCTGCCGTCGCGCTATTACCTCGAACTGCGCCTGCAACGCGCACGCCAGCTGCTGCGCGACACCAACTCCTCGATCGTGCAGGTCGGCCTGATGTGCGGCTTCTCCTCCGGCTCGCATTTCTCGACCGCCTTCGGCGCCCTGTTCGGCAATACGCCGCGCGAAGAACGCCAGCGCAAACTAAGCGAATAAAGACGCACCTCAAACCGGGGCAAGATAAAAATTCGGGGTCAGAGCAGAATATTGTGCTCTGACCCCGAATCGGGCTTTGCCCCCGGTTTGTTGTCCGTCCAAAAATGAAAATGCCTGTCGCAGATTGGAAAGAACTGCAAGGATGGGCTTTCTATAATGGGACGCTCGGCGCGGCTGTTGTAGTTCGCGCGACTCTTTAATTGGATGAGGAACAACGTCATGAATGCCAAGCTCGATTCCGGTGTCACCACGCGGCCTGTCACGCGCCAGACTTTCGACGAGGTCCTCGTCCCGACCTACGCCCCGGCGGCGATGGTACCGGTGCGCGGATCGGGCCTGGACGTGTGGGACCAGGAAGGCAAGCATTACCTCGACTTCACCTCCGGCATCGCCGTCTCCAGCCTGGGTCACTGCAACCCGCTCGTGGTGGAAGCGCTGACGCGCCAGGCCAACACGCTGTGGCACGTCGGTAACGGCTACACCAACGAACCGGTGCTGCGCCTGGCATCAAGCCTGATCGACGCCACCTTCGCCGATCGCGCCTTCTTCGCCAACTCGGGCGCCGAAGCCAACGAAGCCGCCCTGAAACTGGCGCGCAAGTACGCCCACGGCAAGTTCGGCGCGCACAAGTCGCGCATCGTGTCGTGCTACGCGTCCTTCCACGGCCGCACCCTGTTCACCGTCTCGGTCGGCGGCCAGTCGAAGTACACCGAAGGCTTCGAGCCGCTGCCCCCCAGCATCGACCACATCAACTACAACGACATCGAGTCGGCGCGCGCCGCGATC
>JAKOOD010000604.1 GCA_022701635.1 Burkholderiaceae bacterium
GCGATCTTTCGCGTCTTCAGGTCGATCGCGGTGAGCGAGCCGAAAGGCGGCTTCTGGCACGGGATCTGGAGCTGCGACAGGAAGCGGTTCTTGTTGACCGAATAGGGCGTGCCCTTGAGGGGCACCGCGCCCATTCCCGTGTTCGGCGTCTCGCCGCCGGCCTTCTCCGTCTTCGCGCCGGTCGTGGCGGCATCGGCCGTCGCGGCCGGGCTCGGCTGCTGCGGGACCATCGTCACCCAAAGGCCGAGACGCATGTCGTTGACGAAGGCATAGCCTGCGTTCGGGTCGATCGAGAGGCCGCCCCAGTTCATGCCGCCCAGCGAGCCGGGGAAGCTCAGCGAGACGTCGGTGCCCGGCGCCGTGAACAGGCCTTCATAGCGCATCGACTTGAAGCTGATGCGGCACATCAGCTGGTCGAACGGGGTCGCGCCCCACATGTCCGATTCCTTCAGCGTCTCGGCGCCGATGCTCGGCATGCCGGTGGAAAAAGGTTGCGTCTGCGAGTACTGTTCCTTGAAGATGCCGGCGGTCTTGACCGGACGCTCCTTGACTTGCGTGAGCGGCTTGCCGGTCATCCGGTCGAGCACGAAGAGCTGGCCCGACTTCGAGCCGAACACCACGGCGGGCGTGGCCGCGCCGTCCTTGCCCGGAAAGTCGACCAGGCTCGGCTGCATCGGCACGTCGAAGTCCCACAGGTCGTTGTGGACGGTCTGGTACACCCATTTCTGCTTGCCGGTGCTGGCGTCGAGCGCCAGGATCGAGGTGGCGTAGCGGTGATCGAGCGCGGTGCGGTTGCCGCCCCACAGGTCGACCGAGGAGCTGCCCATCGGGATGAAGACAGTGTTCATCGCGGCGTCGTACGACATCGGCGCCCACGAATTCGGCGTGCTGCGGGCGAAGGTCTGGCCCGGCTGCAGGCGGGCGTTCGGATTGTCGCGGCCCGGATCGAAGGCCCAGCGCATCTCGCCGGTGATGACGTCGAAGCCGCGCAGCACGCCGCCCGGCATGTCGGTCTGCACGTTGTCGGCCACGCGTCCGCCCACCACCACGGTGGTGCCGGCCAGGGTCGGTGCGGAGGTGAGCTGGTACTTCGGATCGTCGGCCACGCCCAGGCCCGCCTTCAGGTCGACGAAGCCGTCCTTGCCGAAGCCCTGGCACAGGGCGCCGCTGTCGGCGTCGATGGCGACCAGGCGCGCGTCGATGGTGTTCATCAAGAGGCGGCGCTGGCAGTTGGCGCCCGCCGCCAGCGTGGCCGCGACCACGGGCGTGGAACCGGCCACGGTCGGCTGCGCCGGCGCCTTGGTGGCATCGAAATAGGCGAGGCCGCGGCAGCGGTTCCAGACCTGCGCCTGCGCATTGATGTCGCGCTCCCAGATCTTCTTGCCGCTGTCGGCGTCGACGGCGATCACGTTGTTATGCGGGGTGCACAGGAAAATGCGGTCGCCGACCTGGAGCGGGGTTTCCTGGTCTTCGGCGCCGTTGCCGGTGGGGCTGATCGGGGTGTCGCCGGTATGGAAGGTCCACGCGACCTTCAAGCCCTTCACGTTGTCGCGCGTGATCTGGTCGATGGCGGCGAAGCGGCTGCCGCCCGCGGTGTTGCCGTAGTGGCTCCAGTTCTCCTGCTGGCGGCCACGGGCGACCGGCACCAGCGGCGTGGGCGTGCCCTGGAAGGCGACGGTCGGGTGCGGCTCGAACATCTGGACGAAGGTGGCGCCCATCCCCACCGCCAGCACGGCGGCCAGCACGTAGGCGCCCTTGGCCGCGCTGGCCCGGGCCTCGCGCCGGCGCAGCGACGGCCAGGCCAGCAGCGCCAGCACCATCAGGCCGGTGGGCAGCATCAGGCGCGACACCAGCGGCCAGAAATCGAAGCCGACGTCGGCCAGCGCCCAGACCAGGGTGCCGGCGAATGCGGCCGCATAGAAGGTGACGGCGGACGACTTCAACCGCATGAACTGGATGGCGGCGATCACGATGACCGCGCCTGCGACCAGGAAGTAGGGACTGCCGTGCAATACCGCCAGCTTGGCACCGCCGACGAAGAAGAACAGGCCGGTAGCCAGTAAGACCAGTCCGAGCAATACACACCCGGCCTTCAGCGCGGCTGAAGGATGGGTTTCGCTTTTAGTCATTTGAATATCTCTCCGAGAACTTATCCTGCATGAAGGCGGCGGCACGCAGGGTCGAACAGGGCATCGACCGCGCCAGGAAAGGCGCGCGTTAGCGTCCGCGCTGCACAGGCAGCGCGCCGGTCGTCGGGACGCTCGACCGGCACCGCGGTGTCAAGTGGGCTTGGCTGAAACAAGCCGCGGGCCATATTATAACTAACTAGTTGGTTAATTGCTGCCGATGTTGTAAAAACGGACCGCCGGATGTGGTCAGGATGGCTCGTGCGCGTCGGCGGATGCCGCGAACAGCACGCTCACCTTCAGGCCGCGTGCGCCCGCGCCGCCTTCACCTGCGGCGAGCGCCAGGGTGGCGCCATGCACGCCCGCGATGTCGCGCACGATGGCCAGCCCGAGCCCGGTACCGCCGGGGTTGGCGTCCAGCGTCGACTGGGCGCGGTAGAACGGCATCAGCACCTTCTCGACTTCCTCCGGCGCGATGCCGGGGCCGCTGTCGATCACTTCCAGCAGCACGCCGGCGTCCGCGCGGCCGAGGCGCAGCAGCACGCTGCCGCCCGCCGGCGTATAGCGGATCGCGTTGTCGACCAGGTTGGAGACCAGCTCGTGCAGCAGCAGCTCCTGGCCGCGCACGGTCGTGTCGGCGCCGTCCGCGGCTTCGAGTGCGAGGTCGATTCCTTTCTGCACCGCCGGCAGGGCCAGTTCCAGCCCGACCCGGCCGGCGACGGCCGCCAGCGACACCGGCGCGGCATGGGCATTGCCGCTGCCGTGCTCGATGCGCGCCAGCGTCAGCAGGCGGTTGGCCAGGTGGACGGCCGAATCGGTGGTGCCGGCGATCGAGCGCACGATCGCGCGCATCGCCGCCGCGTCGTCTTCGCGCAAGGCCAGCTCGGCCTGGGTCTTGAGCACGGCGAGCGGCGTGCGCAGCTGGTGCGAGGCGTCGGCGATGAAGCGGCGCTGGCTGGCGATCAGGTCCTGCATGCGCGCCATGGTGCCGTTCATCGCCGCCACCAGCGGCCGCACTTCCTTGTGCACCAGCGCCTCGTCCATGTTCGACAGGTCGGACAGGTCGCGCGTCTCGACTTCGTTCTTCAGGCGCATCAGGGGCCGCAGCACCAGTCCCACGGCGAACCAGACCAGGGTCGCCACGGCGAGCACCATGACCGCCTGGCGCAGCAGGGTGTTGACCAGGATGCGGCGCGACAGCGCACGGCGGGCGTCCAGCGTCTCGCCGACCTGGATCAGGGCGATGCCGCGCATCGAATCGTCGTACACCGGCTGCAGCAGGGCCGCCATGCGCACCGGTTCGCCGTTGTAGTCGGCATGGTAGAAGCGCACCAGGGCCGGATACAGTTCCGAGCGCGGCGCATCCTTGGGCACGGGCGGCAGGTCGTCGTAGCCGGACACGGTCTCGCCGTGCAGGCCGCTGACCTTGTAGTAGATGCGCCCGAGGGTGTCGGTCTCGAAGCTGTCCAGCGCCACGTAGGGCACGTCGGCCACCACCTTGCCGTCGCGCACCGAGACCCGTTCCGCCAGCGCGCGCGTCGACGACAGCAGCGAGCGGTCGTAGGCGATATCGGCGGCCTCGAGCGCGTCGCGGTAGAGCGAGATCGAATTCAGGGCGACCAGCACCACCAGCGGGATGATCAGCCAGCGCAGTAGCTGCTTGCGCAGGCTGCCGAGCGGTGCCGGCTGGCCGGACGCCGCGGACGCGGCCGCCGCGGCGCGCCGGACCAGGAAGGTGCGCAAGGCCAGCATCATGGAAGACGGCCTCAGGCCGGGCGTTCCTGCATCAGGTAGCCGATGCCGCGCAGCGTGGCGATGGCGGCGCCGCCGTCCGGGCGGCGGTCGAGCTTCTTGCGGATGCGGTGGATGTACAGTTCGATGGCGTCGAGGTTGGCGTCGTCGTCCAGCGAGAACACGTCCTGGAACAGCTTTTCCTTGGACAAGGCGCGGCCCGGGCGCGCGATCAGCGCTTCCAGCAGGGCGTGCTCGCGCGGGGTCAGCGCCAGCGCTTCGCCGCAGTAGGTGAACATGCGGGTGACGGTATCGAAGCTGAGCTGGCCGCACTGGTACACCAGCGCTTCGTTGCCGATGCTGCGGCGCAGCAGCGCCTTGACGCGCGCTTCCAGTTCGGCCAGTTCGAAGGGCTTGGCCAGGTAATCGTCGGCGCCCAGGTTCAGCCCCTGCACGCGTTCCTCGAGCCCGCCGCGCGCGGTCAGGATCAGCACCGGGGTCTTGCCGCGCGCCCCGCCGCGCGCGCGCAGCCGGCGCAGCACGTCCAGGCCATCCATCCTGGGCAACGTGAGGTCCAGGATGACGAGGGCATAGTCCTGGGTATGGAGCAGGGCGTCGGCATCGGTGCCGGTGGTCGCGCACTCGACGGTGAGCCTGGCGTCGCGCAAGGCCTTGGACACCCAGTGCGACAGCTCGACGTGGTCTTCGACTAACAGGATTCTCATGCTTTCAGTGTAAGCGCAAAGCCTTCGCTTCGGAAAGTGCCTGCCCCACTACGTGGTTTCCACAGGAAGGTCTTGTGCCACTGAAAGCTGATTGAAAGCATGGCCCGCATATAGTTGCCTCAAACACGTAGCACATAACGATTATAACTACCGGAGATAACATGACGAAGTCGGCCCTCGCGCTTGCCGTTCTGGCAGCGCTTTCCCTGAACAATTCCGCCCATGCCCAGAGCAACGTCCAGGTATATGGCCTGATCGACGCCGGCGTCGAGGCCGTCAACCACGCGGGCGCCAACGATGGCGGCATGGTGCGCGTGATCTCGGGCGGCAAGAACACCTCGCGCTGGGGCCTGCGCGGCAGCGAAGACCTGGGCGACGGCCTGAAGGCGGTGTTCAACCTCGAGGGCGGCATCCTGCTGGACACCGGCGCCGCCGACGGCGCGCTGTTCAGGCGCCAGGCCAACGTCGGCCTGGAAGGGCGCTTCGGCCGGGTGGTGATCGGCCGCTCCTTCACCACCACCTATGACCTGGTGATCAAGTTCGATCCGCTCGGCTTCGCACCCAACTATTCGTGGGCCACGACCGGCGCCGCTACCGGCCCGTCCAAGTACGGCATGACCACGGCGTTCGACAACCTGGTCAAGTACAGCGGCAGCACCGGCAATTTCAGCTACGGCGCCAGCGTCGGCCTCGGCGAGCAGCCCGGCAACACGGCCGACGGCCGCAAGTACGCGGTCGGCGGCAGCTGGACCGCCGGCGGCCTGTCTTTGATGGCGGCTTACGAGCAGATCAACGGGTCGATCCTGCCGGCGACCGGCAACCGCGACAAGACCACCGCCTTCCACCTGGGTGCCGACTACCGGACCGGCCAGTGGCGCTACCTGGCCGGCATGCGCGGCTACAAGATGGAAGCCGGCAAGGCCGCCACGGCCGACCTGCGCGGCGACACCTACTGGGGCGGCATCAGCTGGCTGACCGGCAAGACCACCCTGACCGGCGCCGTCTACCACATCAACACCAGGAACCTGCCCACCGCGCGCGACGCCGACCCGACCATGATCGTAGCGCGCGCGATGTACGCGCTGTCCAAGCGCACCGACCTCTACCTGTCGGCGGCGCACGCGAGCGCCGACCATGGCCAGCTGGTCGGGCTGTCGCGCGACGACCCGGGCAGCGGCACCACCCAGACCGGCGTGACCGCCGGTATCCAGCATCGTTTCTGACGGGAGCGGCCCGGTCCCACGGCTATGATGGCGCCATGAAAACATTGCCCGCATTCCTGTTATCGATCCCGCTGCTGGCCGGCCTGCCGGCCCTGGCGGGCCAGCCGGCCGCCGCCGAATGCCTGGTACCGTCCAAGCCGGGCGGCGCCATGGACCTGAGCTGCAAGCTGGCCCGCCAGGCCCTGCAGGAGGTGCCCGGCACGCCGGCGCTGAAGTTGCGCTATATGCCGGGCGGGATCGGCGCCGTTGCCTGGCACACCATCGTGTCGCAACGCCGCGCCGAGCCGGACACCCTGGTCGCGTTCTCGGGCGGCTCGCTGCTCAACCTGGCCCAGGGCAAATTCGGCAAGGCCGGCGTGGACGACGTGCGCTGGGTCGCCGGGCTCGGCGCCGACTACGGCGTGATTGCCGTGCCGGCCGACTCCCCCTACCGCAGCTTGCGCGACCTGGTGCAGGCCTTGCAGCGCGATCCGCAGGCGGTCCTGATCGGCATGTCGGGCACCGTCGGCAGCCAGGACTGGATGAAGATGGCCATGCTGGCCCAGCTGGCCGGCGTCGATCCGCATCGGTTGCGCTTCGTCGCACTCGAAGGCGGCGGCGAGGAATACACGGCGATGCAGGCCGGCTATGTCCAGGTGGTGTCGAGCGACGCTTCCGAAACCTCGCTGTATGCCGACAGCGGCAAGGTGCGCGTGCTGGCCGTGCTCGCGGACAAGCGCCTGCCGGGCGTGCTGGCGGCCGTGCCGACCGCGCGCGAACAGGGTTACGACCTGGTCTGGCCCCTGATCCGCGGCCTCTGGATGGGGCCGGGTGTGTCCGATGCCGACTACCGGCGCTGGGTCCAGGCCTTCGACAAGCTCCAGGCGTCGCCCGAATTCGCGCGGATGCGAGCCCGGGCCGGGCTGTACCCGTTTTCCCTGACCGGCGATGCGCTGACCCGTCATATCAAACAGGCCGTGGCCGACTACAAGCGCCAGGCCAGGCAGTTCAACCTCGTGCGCGAGCACTGATTCATACCTATACAACCAGGAGACAGACATGACTTTCCAACCCACCATCGCCGCTGCCGCCATCGCCCTGGCATTCGCCGCCGCCCCGGTCCTGGCACAGGTGCCGGCCGGCTACCCGTCCAACTACCAGCAACTGATCGACGCCGCCAAGAAAGAGGGCAAGCTGGTGGTCTACGGCGCCACCGACAGCAAGGCGGTGCAGCCGCTGGTCAAGGATTTCAACGCGCTCTACCCGGGCATCACCGTCGAGTACAACGACATGAACTCGACCGAGGTGTACAACCGCTTCATTTCGGAAGCCGCGGCCGGCGGCGATACCGCCGACGCCTTGTGGTCGTCCGCGATGGACCTGCAGATCAAGCTGGCGGCCGGCGGCTATGCGCTGCCGTACAAATCGGTCGAGGCGGACAAGATCCCGGGCTGGGCGGTGTGGAAGGACATGGCCTACGGCACCACCTACGAACCGGCCGTCTTCGTCTACAACAAGCGGCTGGTGACGGGCGCCGAGATCCCGCAGACCCACGCCGACTTCGCGCGCATCATCGCCCAGCCGAAATTCAAGGACAAGGTCACCACCTACGACATCGAGAAGTCGGGCGTGGGCTTCATGTTCATGACCCAGGATGCCCAGGACTTCCCGCAGTTCGGCGCGCTGCAGCAGGCCTTCGGCACCGCCCGGGTCAGGGTGCAGTCCTCGACCGGCACCATGCTCGAACGCATCTCCTCGGGCGAGAACCTGATCGGCTACAACGTGCTGGGCCCGTATGCGCTGGTGCGCGCCAAGAACGATCCCTCGCTGGGCGTGGTCCTGCCCAAGGACTACACCCTGGTCATGTCGCGCGTCCAGTTCATCAACAAGTCGGCCAAGCACCCGAATGCGGCCAAGCTGTGGATGGACTACATCCTGTCCAAGCGCGGCCAGACCGTCATCGCCAACGAGTCGAAGCTGTTCGCGATCCGCGCCGACGTGACCGGCGAGACCACCTCCGCGGAACTGGTCAAGCAGGTGGGCGAAAAGAACCTGAAACCGCTGGCGGTCGGCCCGGCCGTGATGGAATACCTGGCGCCGGCCAAGCGCATGGCCTTCCTGAAGCAGTGGAAGGAAACGGCCGGCAAAAAATAAGCCGGCGCCGTCAGCCGTCAACCGGGGCGGACCGCGTGTCCGCCGTGGACCTCCTCGATCGGATATTCCCATGCCTACTTTTTCCCTGCCCGGCGCCGTCAAATCGACCGGCGCCGACGGCCAACGCGGCGCGCGCCGTCCGCGCCTGAACTGGCCGCGCGCCATCGTGGTCGTCCTCGCCTGCCTGGCGATCTTCCTGCCGCTGTTCCTGATCTTCTACCAGAGTGTCCTGTCGGCGCCGTTCTTCATGCCGGACAAGATGCTGAGCCTGGACGCCTTCCGCTTCATCTTCGACGACGCCGATTTCTGGCTCGCCTTCAAGAACGGCCTGCTGCTGGCCTCCGGCCTGGCCGCGATCGCCGTCCCGCTGGGCGGCATGCTGGCCTTCCTGATGGTGCGCACCGACCTGCCGGGCCGCGGCTGGATCGGGCCGCTGCTGCTGGTGCCGATCTTCGTCTCGCCGATGGTGATGGGCTTCGGCTACGTGGTCTCGATGGGCCCGGTGGGCTTCTATTCGACCTGGATCCACCAGCTGATCGGCGTGATTCCGTGGAACGTGTACTCGTTCACCAGCATCGTCGTCATCGCCGGCCTGACCCACGTGCCGCACGTGTACCTGTACGCCTCGTCGGCCCTGAAGAGCCTCGGCTCGGACGTGGAAGAGGCGGCGCGCGTGTCCGGCGCCTCGCCCTGGCAGGTCATGTTCAACGTCTCGCTGCCGATGATCATGCCGGCCCTGGCGTATGCCGGCGTGCTGGTGTTCTTCCTCGGCTTCGAGGTGTTCGGCCTGGTGCTGGTGCTGGGCGACCCGGAAGGCCACCTGGTGCTGGCCACCTACCTTTATAAACTGACCAACAAGCTGGGCACGCCGTCCTACCACCTGATGGCGGCGGTGGCCGTGTGCCTGGTGGCGGTGACGATGCCGCTGGTGATGGCGCAGCGCTGGCTGCTGAAGTCGGCCAACAAGTATGTGTCGATCAAGGGCAAGGGCGCGCGCCAGAAACCGCTGCCGCTCGGCCGCTGGAAATGGCTGGCGCTGGCCGTGATCGGCGGCTGGATCCTGGTCACCGTCGTGCTGCCGCTGACCGGCATCGTGCTGCGCTCCTTCGTCCAGTACTGGGGCGAGGGCGTGAAGCTGGCCGACGTGCTGACCCTGCAGCACTTCCGCGATATCTGGGAACAGCCTTCGCTGGTGCGCGGCATCGTCAACACGATCCTGATCGGCGTGATCGGCGGCGGCCTGGCGGTGGCCTGCTATACCGCGATCGCCCTGGCGATGCACCGCAAGCCGGACGGCGTGACCCGCCTGCTCGACTACAGCGTGCTGGTGCCGCGTGCGGTACCGGGCCTGCTGGCCGGCCTGTCCTTCCTGTGGGTCTTCCTGTTCGTGCCGAGCTGGCTCGACACGGTCCTGAAGGGCATGGACAACGGCGTCGCGGCCTGGCTCTCGGAACACTTCATCCCGCAACTGCGCCAGCTGCGTTCGACCATCTTCGCGCTGTGGCTGGCCTATTCGGTGGTGTGGCTGGCCTACGGCATGCGCCTGGTCTCGACCTCGCTGCTGCAGGTGGGGCCCGAGCTGGAAGAGGCGGCGCGCGCGGTCGGCGCCAGCCGCGGCCGGGTCACCCGCGACGTCACGTTGCCGCTCATCAAGTTCGGCATGCTGGGCGCGTGGCTGATGGTGTTCCTGATCTTCGAACGCGAGTATTCCACCGGCGTCTACCTGCTCACGCCCGGCACCGAAGTGATCGGCGCGATGCTGGTCTCGCTGTGGGCCGGCGGCTCGACCGACCTGGTGGCGGCCCTGTCCTTCATCAATATCACGCTCGTGGCCATCGGCCTGGGCATCGCGCTGCGCTTCGGCGTCAAGCTTCACAACTAATATAAGACGAGACCCGACCATGAACGTTTTGACCGTCAATGACCTGCACCTCGACTACGGCAGCGGCGCTTCCGCCAACCCGATCCTGAAGGGCGTCTCGATGCACCTGCAGCGCGGCGAAGTGGTGGCGCTGCTGGGCCCCTCGGGCAGTGGCAAGACCACGCTGCTGCGTGCCGTCGCCGGCCTGGAAAGCCCGAAGTCGGGCACCATCGACATCGGCGAGCGCCGCGTGTTCAACGGCGGCGGCGCCGGTCGCCCGCTGGAACTGCCAGCCGAGGAGCGCAACCTCGGCCTGGTGTTCCAGTCGTATGCGCTGTGGCCGCACAAAACCGTGTTCGACAACGTCGCCTACGGCCTCAAGCTGCGCAAAATGGCGGCGCGCGACATCGAGCAGAAGGTGAAGGAGGTGCTGTCCCAGCTCGGCCTCGGCCACCTGGGCGAACGCTTCCCGCACCAGCTCTCGGGCGGCCAGCAGCAGCGCGTGGCGATCGCCCGCGCGCTGGTCTACAATCCGCCGGTGATCCTGCTCGACGAGCCGCTGTCCAACCTCGACGCCAAGCTGCGCGAGGAAGCGCGCGCCTTCTTGCGCGAGCTGATCGTGCGCCTGGGCCTGTCGGCCCTGATGGTGACCCACGACCAGGCCGAGGCGATGGCCATCTCGGACCGCATCCTGCTGCTCAACAACGGCAAGATCGAGCAGCAGGGCACGCCGCAATCGATGTACGAAGCGCCGGACACCCTGTTCACCGCCGAATTCATGGGCAGTAACAACCGCATCCCGGCCCAGGTGGTGCAGCGCGACGGCGCCGCGGCGCGCCTGCAGGTCGGCGGCATGGCGCTCAACGCGACGGCGCGCGGCGCCGGCGGTTCCAAGGAAACCGCGGCCCTGATCCGGGTCGAGGAAGTCCGCATCGGCCGTGCCCCGGTCGACAACGGCATCCAGTTGCCGCTGTCGACCTGCATGTACCTGGGCGACCGCTGGGAATGCCTGTTCAAGAGCGGCGAGGCCAACGTGCGCGCCTATTCGCGGCACCGTATCGATCCGGGCAATTACTGGCTCGAGATGCCGGCCGAGAAGCTCTGGGTGTTCTGAGCGCCTTGTCGCCGACCACCTTGTCGCCGACCACCTTGTCGCCGGCGCTGCTGCGCAACTTCGTGCCGGCCCTGGCGCTGGCCGCCATCGCCGCCATGGCCTGCGTCGCGCTCGACACGCCGCTGCCCTGGATGATCGGCCCCTTGTTCTCGACCGCGGCCGCCTGCATGCTGGGCGCGCGCCTGGCCGCGCCGGTGCAGGCGCGCGAGGCAGGGCAGTGGGCGATCGGCACCGCGCTCGGGCTGTATTTCAGCGCCCCGGTGCTGGCGGCGCTGGCGCGCAACCTGGCGTGGATCGGGTTGGCGGTGGCCTTCACCGTCTGCCTCGGCATCGCCTGCGGCGCGCTGCTGCGCCGCCTGTCCGGCTGCGACGCCGCCACCGCCTTTTTTGCGATGGCGGTCGGCGGCGCGTCCGAGATGGCGGTACAGGCCGAGCGCCATGGCGCCGCGGTCGACCGCGTCGCCGCGGCGCACAGCCTGCGCATCATGCTGGTGGTCGGCACCATTCCGTTCGTCGTCCGCTGGCTTGGTCGCCACGGCTGGGGCGATGGCCTGGATGCCTTCCTGCCGCTGGCGGCGCGCGTCGATGGCGCCGGCCTTGCCTTGCTGGCGCTGCTCACCAGCGCCTGCGCGCTCCTGCTCAAGCGCATCCGGCTACCCAACGCCTGGGTGATCGGACCGCTGCTCATGGCCATGGCGCTGACCGCCGCCGGCATCGAGCTGTCGCACCTGCCGGAGTGGATGGTGCGCTGCGGCCAGATGCTGATCGGCGTGTCGCTGGGCACGCGCTTCACGCGGGCCTTCGTGCACACGGCGCCGCGCTACCTGGCCGCGGTGGCGGGGTGTACGCTGGCCATGCTGCTGCTGGCCGGGCTGTTCGCGATGGGGGTCGCGCAGGCAACCTCGCTGCACCCCGGCACCATGATCCTGGCGACCTCGCCGGGCGGCATCGCCGAGATGTCGCTCACGGCGCGCGTGCTGCACCTCGGCGTACCGGTCGTGACGGCGTTCCACGTATCGCGCATGGTGTTCGTGGTGCTGACCATCGGTCCCCTGTACCGCGGCTGGCAGTACCTGCGCCGGCCCGCCTAGCGGGTATCGGCGGCGCCGGCGACAATGGCCGCTGCCCTGCGGCGCAGCATTTCCGAGCGCATGCTGTCCAGGTCCTGGCGCAGATGGGCAGCGATCGCCCCGTTGCCGATCCCGAACGGCAGCCAGACGCCCATGGCCGCTTCGCTGTCGTAGGTGATGAGGGTGCGGCCATTCGAGGTGGTCAGCGTGGTCGTGACGTCGCCCTTCTTGACGCTGCCAGAGACGATGTGCGAAACCAGCCCCGTATCCGGCGTCAGCTCGATCCGCCGCACGTACTCGAACGGCACCGCGAACCACCCGAACCGCACCTTGCCCGCCTGGCGCACCAGCAGGCCGCCCTTGGTGCGCGAGAGGATGCGGCTCTCGTCCAGGTCGGGCAGGAACTGCTTCATGTGGTCATAGTCCGTCAGCACGGCAAAGGCCTGGCGCGCATCGACCGGGACCGCCAGCTGCGCATGGACCGTGACCGACTCGCCATGCCGTTCCACCTGGACCTGGATGTCGTCGTCGGCCGGCGCGGCGTGGCTGCCCGCCGGCGCGGCCAGCAGCATGGCAAGAGACAGGAACAAGGACAGGGCCGGGCGCGCGCGCCGGCGGTGGAGGGGAGCGGACATGTGAGGGCAGATGGCGGATGGCGAAGCCCGTATTATGCGCGAACCGCCGGCCGCGCCGGCCGCCGGCCGGGATATCCGGTCCGACGCCGGCCAGCTCCGCGGCATGCTGCTGCGCGGTGGTTCAGGAGCAGGCTTTGCCGTTCACGCCGTGGTAGCCCTTGGCCTTGGCGTCGGCTTCGGCCATGTATTCGCCCTTCTTGGTCTTGCCATAGTACTTGGTGCCGGCACAATGGTAGACCTTGCTCGAGCTGTTGACCCAGACCTTGCCGGGGCCGCCGCCGGGTGCTTCGACAGTTTGGGCAGTCGTCTTCGCCGGCTTGGCGGGGGCGGCCTTGGCCGGGGCTTGGCTCGTGCTCGCGGGCGCCGACGGGGACAGCGGGTTCGGCACGGTGGTTGTCTGGGCAAACGCGGCGGTCGCCAGCAGGGCGCTCACGAGCAGGGCCATGGTTTTCTTCATCGTATTCTCCAATCATCGGTCATCGGGCTGAAACAGCCGGGATCTCATTCTAGTAGGCTAGGGCTGGTTTGATCGCGAACATGATTGAACTGTAATCTTGCGCATCAGCCGGATTCGATGCCAACGAATCGGCTACACGGCGTCAGTCAGCCGCATCCTCGATGAGGGCCCCGGGCTTTCCCCAGGTGTCTTCATAAATCAGGCCGGACAGCGGCCGGCGCTCGTCCCAGCCTTCGGCCTCGAGCATCGGTACTGGATAGAACTGTTCGACATGGCCCACGCATAGCACGGCGATCGGCGCACTGCCGTCCGGCATACTGCATAGTTCACGCAGGCGCTGGGGATCGAACAGGGACACCCAGCCGACGCCGATGCCTTCCGCGCGTGCCGCCAGCCAGAAGTTCTGGATCGCGCAGGACGCCGACGCGAGGT
>JAKOOD010000621.1 GCA_022701635.1 Burkholderiaceae bacterium
GGTCCCATTCGGCGTCGACCAGGGTGTAGTCCCAACCCATGTCGACAGCGTAGTCGATGAACTTCTTCTGCACGTCGAACACGGTGGCCTCGTCCTTCAGCAGTGCCCAGCTCCAGGACGCGTGGCCGGGACGCGCCAGCGCCGCATCGAAGCGGATCGCGGGCGGGGCCAGGTCGGTGCCGAGGGTGGACTCGACCAGGGTCGCCAGGCTGCCGAGCGCGATCACGCGCCAGGGCGAGGCCAGGGTGCCGCGGCTTTCGGCCAGCAGGCCGCCGCCGGGGAAGACTTCCGGCGCCATCGGCACGCCCATCTTATACACGCCGCCACCCGAATCGGCCTGCAGGCGCGAGGCGTGCCAGCTGCCGTCCATGTTGGTCTCGGTCAGCGCGACCCAGGTGTCGCCGGTGCGGAACAGCGCCGGGAACACCCAGCCGGCGCTGCTCGGTGCCGGCGTGCCGACCGCGATCTCGCGCTGGTAGTGTTCCTCGTAGGACGGGTTGGTATTCGCGAACCCGGTCTGGGCGACTGCCATCGGCTGCAGCCAGGCTTTGGCACCGGCGTCGAAGCGGAAGCTGGTCGACTCGGCGACGAATTTTTTATCCGCCAGGCCGGCATCGCGCACCAGGTAGCGGAACGCAACGCCGTCGTTCGAGACCCGGAAGGCCACGTCCAGCGCCTGCCCCTTGGCATTGCGCACCGTGACGGTCTGCTCGCTGGCGCGGTAGCCGATGCGGCGCTTCTTGGCGGTGGCCAGTTCGTAGTCGTCCGCGACCTGTGTCACGGGCGAGGTGGCGGCCAGGCGCAAGCCGTCGGCGAGGTCGGCGCCTTCGAGCTGCAGGCCGAGGCGCGAAGGCAGGATGATCGGGCGGCCATCGCGCTGGATGCTGTATTCGAGTGTCTGGGCGGGGGTGATGCGGATGTCGACGCTGAGGTGGCGGTCGGGGCTGGTGAGAGGTGCGGCCAGCGCGGGAGACGCTGCCAGCAACACCGTCGTCGCCCCCAACCAGCCCGTCATTCCCGCGAAAGCGGGAATCCATGCTGGGCCGCTGGTCACGCGCCGTATGGATTCCCGCTTCCGCGGGAATGACGTTTGTTTGGCGGCAGGCGTCATGATCATCAAGTCCACCCCGCATCCACGACAAAATCCTGCGCCGTACACATCTTGCTGTCATCCGCCGCCAGGAACAGCACCATGGCTGCGATATCCTCCGACATCAGCTTCCCCGGCAGGCACTGCGCCCGCTTGATCTCGGCCTCGCCCGCCTCGTCCAGCCACAAATCGATCTGGCGCTGGGTCATGACCCAGCCCGGCGTCACGGTGTTCACGCGGATGTTGTGCGGGCCGAGGTCGCGCGCCAGGCAGCGGGTGAAGCCGATGGTGGCGGCCTTGGTGGCGGCGTAGATCGGGTAGTCCGGGTTCTTGGCGTGGAAGGACATCGAGCTGAAGTTGATGACCGAGCCGCCGCCGCGCCGCTTCATGCCTTCCAATGCGGCCTGCACCGTGAAGAACAGCGGACGCTGGTTGATGGCGATGCGCTCGTCGAAGTACGCGACGCTGACTTCGCCGATGCGGTGGCGGCCGTCGTTGGCGGCGTTGTTGACGATGACGTCGAAGTCGCCGAGCAGGCCGGCCAGTTCCGCCATGGTCCGCTGCAGCGCCGGGATATCGGTGATGTCGCAGTGGCGGAACACCGGGTCGTGCGCGCCCGTGCCCGTCAAGCGTGCCACCAGCGCTTCGCTGGGTTCGACCAGGATGTCGACAAAGGCGACCGCGGCGCCCTGGGCCACGAAGGCGGCCACGATGGCCTCGCCGATGCCGCTGCCGCCGCCGGTCACGAACACGCGCCTGCCCTGCAGGCTGGGGTAGCTGGCGAGGCCGCTCATAAGGCTGTCACTTTCGCGTGGCCGCCCGGGGTCACGGCCAGCGCGTTGCGCAGCGCCGGGCCGAATTGCGGCGACTCGATCTCGAAGGTTTCGCCGGCCTGCACGCTGACATTGTCGGCGAAGCTCAGCGTGGCGGTGCCGAAGAAGTGGATGTGGACGTCGCCCGGGCGCTTGAACAGGCCGTATTTGAAATGGTGGTGCTCGAGGTTGGCGATCGTGTGCGACATGTTCTGCTCGCCCGACACGAAGGCCTTTTCCCAGCGCACCTGCCCGGCCGTGTCGCGGATGCGCGATACGCCTTCGACGTGGGCCGGCAGCTCGCCCACCCGCAGTGCCGGACCGACGCCGCAGCTGCGCAGCTTGGAGTGGGCCAGGTACAGGTAGTTCTGGCGCTCGGTCACGTGGTCCGAGAACTCGTTGCCGAGGGCGAAGCCGAGGCGGTAGGGCTGGCCGTCGGCGCCGATCACGTACAGGCCGGCGATCTCCGGCTCTTCGCCGCCGTCGAGCGCGAATGCCGGCATGTCGAGCGCCTGGCCGCCGGCGCGCACCACCGAGCCGTCGCCTTTGTAAAACCATTCCGGCTGCACGCCGGGCCCCTCGCCCGCCGGCTTGCCGCCTTCGACACCGAGGCGGAACATTTTCATGCTGTCCGACAGGTTGTCGACGTCGCCGCCGATCTTCTTGTGCATGGCGTCGCGGGTGTCGGCGCTGCCCAGGTGGGTCAGGCCGGTGCCGGTGACGTAGCAGTGGGCCGGATCGGGATGGTCGAGCGGCGCCAGCAGGCGGCCCTGCTGCGCGATGGTGGCGTAGGATTCGGTGGAACGGGTGACGGCGGCGCTGGCCAGGGGCGCGATGCCGGCGCCGCCCGCGATGGCGTCCACGGCCAGCTCGTAGGTGGTGGCGTAGCCGGCAAGCGCGGTCACGGTGTCGCCGTTCAGGATGCCGACGCGGCGGTCGCCGGTGGCGGTTTTATATTGGATCAGCAGCATGATCGCATGTCTCCGTACGCGTTGTGTCTATGTATATGCTGGTTGAACGCCACATCAGTGGGAGTGCTTCGGCACTTCCGAACCGCGGCAGCCGACCAGGAAATCGAAGTCGCAGCCCTCGTCGGCCTGCAGCACGTGATCGAGGTACAGGCCCGCATACCCGGTGCGCGGCGCCGGCTTCTGGTTCTCGAGACGAGCGGCCAGGCGC
>JAKOOD010000628.1 GCA_022701635.1 Burkholderiaceae bacterium
CGAGCTTGCCGTCGGCCTTGTCCTCGGACGGCGTGAAGGCGTGGGTGTCGATGTTGAAGCGGTCGCCGTTGTCGAGGTAGCTGACGCGCACGTTGCTGACGTTGAAGGCGCCCTCGTGCACGGTGGCATCGGCCAGGTCGAGCACCAGCGCGCCCTTGTAGCCGATCACTTCGACGTCGCGGTTGGGCAACACCACCATGGCGCTGTCCTCGTCGATGCCGAGGCCGAGCTTGTAGCCCTTGGCCAGCATGGCCGGCAGCATGCGCGCGAAGCGGCCGCGCACCAGCAGGTGCTGGTCGACGAACACATCCTTGCCGATGAAGCCGAGCCCGTCGGCGAGCTCCTGGCCTTCCGCCACGCCCAGCTTGAGCGTGGCCAGCACCGCGCGCGGGCGCCCGAACATGGTGCTGCTCATGATGGCGGCGCCGGCGCTGGAACCGGCGACCACGCCGCCGTTACGGTACAGGTCCCACACGGCATCGAGCACGCGGGTGCGGCTACCGTCGGCATGCAGCAGCGCGCGCGTGATGCGGCTCTGGTCGCCGCCGGCGAAGAACACGCCGTTGGCGTTGCGCACCGACTGCGCCAGTTCGGGATCGTCGGCCGCGGCCTGGTAATCGCTGCCGGCCAGCTTGACCGCCACCGGCACGAAGAAGGCGCGCGCGCCGTAGCGGTTGAAGACCTCGACCAGGCTGCGGCCCGAACGCTCGGGATAGCCGGATGCGGAGGCGAATACCGCGATGCGCGCGCCCTTGCCGCCGGCCTGCTGGACGATGCGCTCCCACACCGCGCCGTTGGTGGGCCGCAGATTGCCGCCGATGATGACGAGGGACCCCTTGGGCGGTGGCGCCTCGGCTGCCCGGACAGGCTGGGCGCCGGCCGGCTGGGCGGCGGCGGCGCACAGCGGAACGGCGAGGACGACGGACAGGACGGACAACACACGGACGACATGGCGAACGGCAGAGCGGAACATGAGATTCCTTCCCAACAAAAAGCGCAGACCGATGGATCGGGGCGGCGATCCTGGCCGGGAGTGGTCCGGACCGGGATCAGCGCTTAGCGTAATTGTAGGGCAATGCAGCTGTGTTGACCGACATTCGACAAATATGTATTGCGTTGCCGTAGCGGGACAACAGTCGGGGCAACCGTCAGGACAAATACAGCTTGGGCAGGAAGCGCTCCATGATGGTGTCGGGGCGCTTGGGGAGGGAGAAGCCGAAGCGCTCGAACAGGCTATGCGCATCGGTGGTATTGACCGTGAAGCGGCGCAAGCCCTGCAGGCTCGGGTGCTCGATGACCATGCGGATCAATTGCTTGGCATAACCGTGGCCACGGAATTCCGGGATGACGAACACGTCTTCCAGATGGGCGATGGTGGCGTAGTCGGTCACGACGCGCGCGAATGCGATCTGGCGGCCATCGATGTAGCCGCCGAAGCACAGCGAATTCTCGATCGAGCTCTCGACCACGCTGAGCGAAATCCCGATGGCCCAGGTCGAATGCTCGCTCAGGAAGCGATAGATCATCGGCACGTCGAGCCGCGTGCGGTCGGTGCTGACCTGGAAACTGGAGTCGTTAGTCGTTGAAATCATGGAACGCCACATACCAGCTCTGGTAAAAAAGCCAATTCTAGCGCCGATCCCCGAAAGCTCGGACGAAACGCCCAATCGTGCGCGCCTGCCGGCCCCTGCCCGGCGTGGCGTCAAGGTTTCGGCAGGTAGCGCTCCGGCAGCGGCAGCGCCTTGTCCTCGGCCCGCCATACCAGGTTCACGATCCACCAGCGCTTGCCGTCGTAAGCCAGCTGGATGCTGTTGATGCCGCGCTGGAAAGGCTTGGCGTCGCCGGCCGCGTGACGCGATTCGTAGGTGCTGAACACGTGCGCGATCTGGCCGAAGCTCTCGCTGGTGCGCGCCGCCTCGCGCTCGAAGAAGCCCATCGTCGCAAAGGCTTTCGCATTGCGCCCGATATAGTCCTCGACCGTCATCGTGCGCATCACCACCTCGCCGTCGGGCCGACGCGCGACCGCCATCAACCGCCCTTCCGGCGCGAACAGCGAGCGCATGCGGTTCCAGTCGCGCGGCCTGCCGGCCTCGCCCGAAATCACGTCGTACAGGGCCGCGACGATGGCGTCGATGCTGGCGACATCGGCGGCGCGGGACTGGGCCGCTGCCTGCGGCTGCGGCTGCGGCTGCGCTGCACCGGCCGGCAACGCCACTGCCGCCGGGGTTGCCGGCGTGGCCATCGCCTGTGCCTGCGCGACCGTCACCGTGCCCATCGTCCCCATCATCGCCATGGCTGCCAGCGCAATCGTCCGCTTCATTCGGGTCTCCAAGTGATCAATGAGATCAGGAGACCACATCATCCGGCATTTTGGCGCCGAAGTCATGGGGCAATGCGGCGGCCGGCGGTGGCCATTGGCCGCCGTCCGGCGTGCACAGTTTATAATCAGGAAATCCAATCCGAGCAATCCAGTCAATACCCCCTCATTGCCTCACTTATTGCCTCATTCATCGCCTCCATCATGACTTCACAATTCGACAAAAAAGCGGAAGCCTGGTCGGCCCGCTTCTCCGAACCGGTCTCGGACCTGGTCAAGCGCTATACCGCCTCGGTCTTCTTCGACAAGCGCCTGGCCCTGTTCGACATCCAGGGTTCGCTCGCCCACGCCGAGATGCTGGCGGCGCAAGGCATCATCAGCGCCGGGGACCGGGCCGAGATCGAGCGCGGCATGGCCCAGATCAAGGGCGAGATCGAAGCCGGCCAGTTCGAGTGGCTGCTCGACCTTGAGGACGTGCACCTGAACATCGAAAAACGCCTGACCGAACTGGTCGGCGATGCCGGCAAGCGTCTGCACACCGGCCGTTCGCGCAACGACCAGGTGGCCACCGACATCCGCCTGTACATGCGCGCCGCCATCGACGACATCCTCGCCCTGCTGAAAGGCCTGCGCGGCGCCCTGACCAACCTGGCCGAGCAGCACGCCGGCACCATCATGCCGGGCTTTACGCACCTGCAGGTGGCGCAGCCGGTGACCTTCGGCCACCACCTGCTGGCCTATGTCGAGATGTTCGGCCGTGACGCCGAGCGCATGGCCGACACGCGCCGCCGCGTGAACCGCCTGCCGCTGGGTGCCGCCGCCCTGGCGGGCACCACCTTCCCGATCGACCGCCTGCGCGTGGCCAAGACCCTCGGCTTCGAAGACGTCAGCCACAACTCGCTCGATGCCGTGTCTGATCGCGATTTCGCGATCGAGTTCACGGCCGCCGCATCGGTCTTGATGATGCACATCTCGCGCATGTCGGAAGAGCTGGTCATGTGGATGAGCCCGCGCGTCGGCTTCATCGACATCGCCGACCGCTTCTGCACCGGCTCGTCGATCATGCCGCAAAAGAAGAACCCGGACGTGCCGGAACTGGCACGCGGCAAGACCGGCCGCGTCTACGGCCACCTGATGGGACTGCTCACACTGATGAAGGGCCAGCCGCTGGCCTACAACAAGGACAACCAGGAAGACAAGGAGCCGCTGTTCGACACCGTCGACACCGTGCTCGACACGCTGCGCATCTTCACCGACATGGCCGGCGGCATCACGGTGAAAGCCGAGAACATGCGCGCCGCCGCGCTGCAGGGCTACGCCACGGCGACCGACCTGGCCGACTACCTGGTCAAGAAGGGCCTGCCGTTCCGCGATGCGCAC
>JAKOOD010000631.1 GCA_022701635.1 Burkholderiaceae bacterium
ATCGCGGCGGGCGATGTCGGTGTCCATGGCGGCTCCTTCAGTGGATGACGCTGCGCGCCAGCGCGCGTGCCGCGCCGGCGCCTGGGGGAATCAGCACGGTTTTGATGCAACCGTCGTACTTGCTCGAGAAGATGTGGTACGCGTCCGAAGCCTCCTCCAGCGGCACGCGGTGGGTGATGATCTCCTTCGGGTTCAGGTGCCCCTGGCGGATGTGCTCGATCAGGTGCGGCACGTGGCGCTTGACCGAGGCCTGGTTCATGCGCATCGTCAGGCCCTTGTTCAGCGCGTTGCCGATCGGGACGGCGTTGAAGGTCGGCCCATACACGCCGACGATCGACACGTTGCCGGCCTTGCGCACCGCGTTGATGGCCCAGAACAGCGCGGTCGCCGCACCGGACTGCAGCATGGTCCAGCGTCCGGTGAGCGTTTGGGCCAGGCTGCCCGAGGCCTCGCAGCCGACGGCATCGATGCAGGCATCCGCGCCCAGCCAGTCGGTCATCTTCTTGATGTGCAGGGCGACGTCGCCCACCTCGCGGAAATTGACGATCTCGGCGGGGGCGTAGCGGCGCACGAAGTCGAGCCGGTAGTCGACATGGTCGACCACGATCACGCGGCCGGCGCCGAACAGCCAGGATGACCTGGCCGCGAAGATGCCGACGGGACCGGCGCCGAACACCACCACGGTGTCGCCTTCGTGGATGTCGGCCATCTCTGCCGCCTGGTAGCCGGTCGGCAGCGCGTCCGTCAGCAGCACCGCGTCGTCGTCGACGATATCGTCCGGCACCTTGTACGGTCCGACGTCGGCCATCGGCACGCGCACGAACTCGGCCTGGCCGCCGTCGTAACCGCCGGTCGTGTGCGAATAGCCGTAGAACCCGCCGACGGCGGTTGCTTCCGGATTGGTGTTGTGGCAGTTGCCGTACAGCTCGCGTTGGCAGAAGAAGCACGAGCCGCAGAAGACGTTGAACGGCACCAGCACGCGATCGCCCGGCTTGAGCGTCTCGACCGCCGAGCCGACCTCTTCGACGATGCCGACGAATTCATGGCCGAAGGTATGCCCGACGCGCAGGTCGGGCACCAGGCCGTGGTACAGGTGCAGGTCCGAGCCGCAGATGCAGGCGCGCGTCACGCGGACGATGGCGTCGCCCGGGTGCTCGATCTCGGGATCCGGTTTTTGCGACACCCGGATCCGGTAGGGGCCACGAAAGTTAGTTGCCAACATAAAACCTCCTGTCAGGAATGCTCCGCGTTCGCCGTGCGTCCGCGCGAGAGAAGGTTTGACACCAGGGACGCCGACAGGTGCGCACCTCACATGATCAGCAGCTTTTTTCCGTGCGCGCGCAGGATCGCGGCGACGCGCGCCGCCACCGGCGACAGGTAGCCGTTCTTGCGGTACGCCAGTCCCAGCCGCCGCTGCATCTCGGTCTCGGCCAGGACCACTTCGCGCAGGCGCGCCCTGCCGGCCACCAGGTTGAGGCGGGTAACGAATCCCAGCAAGGGTGCTTTCTCGAGGATCGGCAGGATCGCGTTCAGCACGTTCGACTCGATCTGCACCTGCGGCCGCGCCAGGCCGTGCCGTTCGAAGGTCTGGTCCAGCCATTGGCGCGATGCCACCGTGGTGGCCGGCAGCATCCATTTGTAGTCCAGCAGGCCGGCCAGCGTGGCGGGCGCGTTGAACACCGGGTGGTCTTCGCTGGCCATCACGACCACCGTGTCTTCGGCGATCTGCTCGCTCGCGATGTCGGCGTCGGCATCCAGCATCGGGCCGATCACCAGGTCGATCTCGCCGTCGCGCAGGTGCGCCAGCAGGTGGTCGTTCATGCCGACAAACAGGTTGACGGTGATCGCCGGCGCTTCGGCCAGCAGCTGTGCGAAGACCGCCGGCATCAGGTGCTCGCCCAGCGTCGGCACGCAGCCGATGCGCACCGTGCCCTGCAGGCCGCCGGCATGGTCCTGCATCTCGCGCGCCGTCTCCTCGACCATGATCGCCATCAGGCGTGTGCGCTTGAGCAGCACCTGGCCGGCCGCGGTCAGGCGCATGCCACGGCCGTCCTTTTCGAACAGCGCGGCGCCGAGATCCTCTTCCAGCCGGTCGATGCATTTGGTGAGCGCCGGCTGGGTGCGGTGCAGGCGCTCGGCGGCGCGTCCCAGGTTGCCTTCGGTGGCGATCACTTCGAAATACTTCAGGTCACGGAAGTCCATCGATGTATTCCTGAAAGTTTAAGAATCTCAAAATTAAGTGAATATACATTATGAATTCGTCTTCCTATACTCGATCCATACCAAAGCTTCCCTGAGCAGGCTGCCTTCGCAGCGCCAGAGGACGCCAACGCAACAAGGAGACAGCCGTACCCGCCGCGCGCCCCGGAGCACATCCCCGGAGCACATCCCCGGCGCACGCCTCCTGGCCGCGTCGCGCCTTTCTGACCCGTTGATGGCAGTCCTCACCACCACGACCGAGGACCTACCATGACCCATCCCACGCCACCCGACGTCATCCGCGACATCGAACGCACCAGCCCCGACCTGGTCGCCCGCGCGGCCGAATACCCATCCTCCATCCTGGCCGACGTGGCCGGCCGCCGCGGCGCCCTGAGCAGCCGCATCGCGCCGCTGTCGCCCGGCATGCGTATCGCCGGCACCGCCATCACGGTCGAAGTCCGCCCCGGCGACAACCTCATGATCCACGCCGCGATGGCGGTCGCCAAGCCGGGCGACGTGCTGGTGGTCGACGGCAAGGGCGACGAATCCTGCGCGCTGATGGGCGAGATCATGGTCAGCCAGTGCATGGCGCTCGGCATCGCCGGCGTGATCCTGTACGGCGCCGTGCGCGACACCGAAGCGATCCGCGCGCTCGGCTTCCCGATGTATGCCATCGGCGCCAACCCGAACGGCCCGACCAAGCTGGTGCCGGGCCGCATCAACTGGCCGGTGTCGGTGGGCGGCGTGACCGTGCAGCCGGGCGACCTGGTGGTGGCCGATGCCGACGGCGTGGTCGTGGTCGAGCCGGGCAAGGTGCCGGCCGTGCTGGATGCGGCCAAGCAGAAACTGGCCGACGAAACCGCGCGCATCGACGGCATCCGCAGCGGCAAGCAGCTGCGCCCGACCTGGCTCGACGGCGCCCTGCGCAAGGCCGGCGTGCTGGCCGAAGGAGAGACCCTGTGAACGCCGTCCTCGACACCAA
>JAKOOD010000611.1 GCA_022701635.1 Burkholderiaceae bacterium
GACACGGCCCTGGAAGTGGTGCAGGAAGCCCGCCCCAACATCTACGCCAAGGGCGGCGACTACGCGATGAACGACATCCCGGAAGGGAAGGAAGTCATCGCCCAGGGCGGCAAGGCGGTCGCGATCGACTTCCAGCATGACCGCTCGACCAGCAAGCTGGTCGCCAAGATCCGCCAGTACGAATAAGAGCGATCCGGTCTCAGCGTTTTTCCTTGTCGATCTTCTGCAGCAGCTTGAACGCTTCGCGGTCGATCATCGGCTCCGCCGCCGCCAGTTCCTTGCTCGCCTGGACGTAGGCGGCGCGCTTGCGTTCCTTCTTTTCTTCCGGCGGCACGGCCGCTGTCATGCCCGGCATCATGATCTGCGAGCTGCCGTTGTATTTCCTGTGGATGACCTGCTTGCCATAGGGCGTGTTATAGAAACGCGTCATCTCGGTCGCGGTGTCGGCCGAAATGAAGGGCGCCACTTGCGGCGCCAGCCGCTGGTAGACCTCCGCGGGCGGCGTCCTGTCGATCTTGGCGTACACCGCCTGCCGTTGCGCATCGTTCGTGTAGCGGCTGCGCGCGGCGACGCCTTTCAGCACTTTTTCGACCTGCATCGCGCCGAGCAGGTCCTGCACGGCTTTCACGTGAGCGGGCGCGGAGACCGCGGCCGGTACGGCAGGCGCGGCAGCGGCGGCGGGCGCGGCGAATGCGGGGGCGGCGAACACCAGCGACAGGCCCATCGCGGCCTGGACTACGAACTTCATACATATCCCTTCGGGTCGGATCCGGAAGCCGTCAGGCTACCAGAGCGGAGCGGCTGAAAATGCGTGCTTTGTCACGCCTCGCCGATCGACGACACCCGAAGCGACGCGCCTTATTTGAGGACGACGCGCGCCACCACCGGATCGTGGTCGGACGGATAGCGGCGGTCGACCGTATCGCTCAGGACCGCGTATTTGAGGACATCGAAACGGCCGTCGACGAAGATGTAGTCGATGCGATCGAGCATGGGCGCATCCAGGTGGAAGCCGTTGAAGGTGCCTGGCGGGCCGTACGGCGGCGTCTTGCTGAACCGGGCCGCGTCGCGCAGGGCTGTCGACATGGTCCGGATCTGCACGGTGTCCGGCGTCGAATTGAAGTCGCCCACGCAGATGGCCGGTTCGCCGCGCGTGATCGCGGCGATCTTGCGCAGCATCAGGTCGGCCGACTCGCGGCGCGCCTGTTCCCCTTCATGGTCGAAATGGACCGAGAACACGTAGAACACGCGTGCCGTGCTGCGGTCGCGCAGGCG
This sequence comes from Burkholderiaceae bacterium, assembly GCA_022701635.1. GTDB lineage: Bacteria > Pseudomonadota > Gammaproteobacteria > Burkholderiales > Burkholderiaceae_D > Telluria > Telluria phyllosphaerae. The sequence continues at coordinate 1,276 of JAKOOD010000611.1, forward strand.
CGCCCACGAGGCGATGCGGTGGCAGCACTTGGCATCCCAGCCGAACGAGGGACGGTCCGGGGTTTCGCTGAGCCAGAAATCGCCCTTGCCCAGCAGCGCGAAACGGCTTTTGCGGAAGAAGATCGCGGAATGTTCGCCGGCGTCCTTGCCGTCGTCGCGGCCGACGCCGACATGGTCGAATTCGTCCATCTGCGCCAGGTCGGCGATCTGGTCGGACAAGCCTTCCTGGGTGCCGAAGATGTCAAACTCGTGATAGCGGATCAGCGCCTTGACCATGTCCTTGCGCGCGGGCCAGGCGTTGGGGCCATCGCCGGGATTGTTGTAGCGCAGGTTGTAGGTCGCGACGTTGATCGGCGTGGCCGGATTGGACGCCGACGCGGGCGCCGATACCATGCAAAGGAGCAGCGCATACGCAAGCAGGTGCGCGACGGGCGAGAAGATTTTTTTCATGTGGATGGGCTCTGGAACCTGACAAGTCGCTGCGGCGTATCGAGATGGCCGCGGCATCCGCGCGGAGGAGGGCGCTCGGCGACAGAGTAATCATGTTCCGGCACCCAGTTGCGCAAGCGGATGAAAAGCGCTGCAGTTTACGTCGTTTTAGTAAACAGGCGACGCGTTTCCGGCGCCGCGGCTAGCGCTCCTTCTTCAGGTAGGCCCGCAAGCCATGCGTGAACAGGAACGGAAATACGCTCGCATGGTCCTCGTCCGCGAATACCTCGAGCCGGGTTGTCAGGCCCGGATACCGGTGCGACCCGAGCGCGGCATCGAATTCGCGCAGGTCGGCCACCATGTCCGCATCCTCTTCCGAACGCGAGCGCTTCTTGCCCGGCGCAAGCGTCTCGCGCCCGCCGATGCCGAAATACACCGAGGCGCGCATGTCGTGGTGTCCTTTGGCGTAGGCCTGCTCGCGCTCGAACAGCACGCCGCGGTCGAACCACAGCGACGGGCTGCCGAGGATGTAGTGCTCGAAGGTGGCGGGGCGGGTCAGCAGCAGTTGCACGCCCAGCAGGCTGCCATACGAGTGGCCGACGAAGATCTTGCGCTGCATGTCGGCGCGGTAGCGGGCGGCGATCAGCGGGAAGACGTCGTTGGCGATGAAGCGCCCGTAGCCGTCCGCCTCGCCGAAGGCCGGCGCGCGGCCCGCCATGTCGGAGGTGTGGCCGCCGGCCGCCGGCACCGTCGGCGTGTAGTCGCGGCGGCGACTGTAAGTGGGGCTGTCGCCTTTGGCGTACGACAGGCCGACCACGATCGCTTCTTCCAGCCCGGCATGCTTGGCCAGGCGCTGGGCGATGCCGCGCGCCACCGGGAAGGCGTAGCCGGCGTCGGTGACGAACAGCACCGGATAGCGCTTGCTGGATGCGCGGTACGAGTCGGGCAGGGCGACGAACAGCTGGTAATCGCGATCGAGCGCCCGGGCGTGGATGTCACGCACCTCGGTGGCGTCGAGTGCGTAAGGGAGAGAAGCGGCCGCCGTGGCGTAGCCGCACAGGATGGTGGGTAAAACCAGGGCAAGAAGGCGTTGCATGCAGGGTCCTCGGGATGCGGTGCGCCGATTCTGCAGCGCCCCGCACGGGCAGGCAGCCGCAGCGTGACGAAACGCCGCATCCATGTGACGGCCTCGGGCGATCCACCGGCCCGGCGCAGACCGCCACTGCTATACTTTTGGCAATGAATCGCCCCCTGCCTACCCTCAAGCCCGCGGTCCGGACCATCTTCGTCACGGTGCTGCTGTGGACGGCCATCACCGCCCTCGGCGCACTGCAGACCTACAGCGACAACCTGCGCGGCGGCGCCGCCAGTCACTATCCGTCGCTGTTCGTGAAATGGTTCCTCGAATATGCGGTGCCGCTGATCGTCCTCAGCGCGGGCCTGAGCCTGGCGCTGGCGCGCTGGCCGGTCCTGCTCGAACGGTCGCGCAACGTGGTGGGATTGTTCTTTGGCCTGGTGCTGGTGTTCCAGCCGGCCCAGTGGCTGTACATGGCCTGGCTGCGCGGCTACCTGCCGATCGACAGCGCCGGCGAGCTGCGGCAACTGCTGATGAAGATGCTGCTGGTCGGCTGGTTCTCGACCACCGGCACCTTTGCCGCTATCCTGGCCGTTCACTACTGGCGGCAGGCGCGGGCGCGCGAGCTGGCCTGGCAGCGCTCGCAGACCGACATGCTCGGCCTGCGCCTGGCGCTCGAGGAGCAGCGCCTGCTGGCGCTGCGCGCGCAGCTCGAGCCGCACTTCCTGTTCAATGCGCTGAACGCGATCAGCGCGCTGGTGCGCGACGGCGACAAGACGCTGGCGCTGGGCGGCATCGGGCGCCTGAGCGACCTGCTGCGCTATGCGCTCACGGCCAGCGTGCGCAATACCGCCACCGTCGCCGACGAGCTGGCCTTCGTGCGCGACTACCTCGACCTGCAGCGCCTGCGCTACGGCGAGCGCCTGCGCGTCCACATCGACGGCGTCAGCGAGCTGCTGGAGCAGGTGGCCTGTCCGTCGCTGCTGCTGCAGCCGCTGATCGAAAACGCGCTGCGCCACGACCTCGACTGCCGCGAGGGGCCGGGCGACATCCGCCTGGCCTTCGAGCGCGACGGCGAGACCTTGTGCATCCGCGTCGCCAATCCGGCCGGCCCCGGCACGCCGGCCAATCCGGGCGCCGGCCTCGGCCTGGCGAACACGCGCGACCGGCTGCGCCTGATGCATCCGTCGGCCTCGCTGCAGGCCGGCCTGCAGGGCGACCGTTTCGTGGCCGAGGTGCGATTGCCGCTGGCGCTGGCGGACTAGCGCGCGGCTGCGCTGCGCGGAACAAATCCACGGACCGCGCAGTCGAATGTCACATGAAAACCATTTTCCTCCTGTTTGCCGGCCTGCTCACGGCCTGCCAGGCGTCGCAGCCGGGCATGGCCAGCCAGAAGCGGCCCATGCCCGTTCGCGGCGCGGGCGCCAGCGCCGGATCGAGCAGCGCGGGCGCGGCCACTGCGTCCGGTGCGGGAGAACGGGCGGGCACCGGCAGCTGGTACGGCACATGTGAGCTGAACCGGAAGCTCATGGAGGCGCGCACGCCGCAGGAGCGGCAGGCGATCGCCGAGCAGGCCTTGCCGAATATGTCGCAGGAAGCGCGCGAGGAGCAGCTGCAGATGATGCAGCAGAGTTGTCTCTGAGCTGTCCCTGAGCTGTCCCTGAGCTGTCCCTGAGCTGTCCCTGAGCAGTGACCTTTTCAGGTGCCGCCGGCGTAGCCGTTCTGGCGCCAGGCTTCGTACACCACCACCGCCACCGTGTTCGACAGGTTCAGGCTGCGGTTTCCCGGCATCATCGGCAGGCGGATGCGCTGGGCCGGCGGGAAGGATTCGCGCAACGCCGGGTCCAGGCCGCGCGACTCCGCGCCAAACACGAACACGTCGCCCGGACGGAAGGCCGCGTCGCCGAAGGGCGAGGAGCCGTGGGTGGTCATGGCGAACATGCGGGTCGGGTCCGGCTTGGCGTCCGCCAGGAAGGCGTCCCAGTTCTTGTGCACCTTCATGGTCGCGTAATCGTGGTAGTCGAGGCCGGCGCGGCGCATCTTGGCGTCGTCCAGCGGGAAGCCGAGCGGCTCGACCAGGTGCAGTTGCGCGCCGGTGTTGGCGCACAGGCGGATGATATTGCCGGTGTTGGGTGGGATTTCCGGTTCGACCAGGACTACGTGAAACAAAATTCTCTCCTTAAAAATGGGGTGGCGTGCGCGCGAACACGAAATTCGTCACCCGCGCCGCGCCGAAGCGCTTGAACGTCGCCGCCAGTTCGGCCAGCGTATGGCCGCTGGTCATGACGTCGTCGACCAGGCCGACGTGGCGCCCGGCGATCCGGTCCGGATCGGCCACCGCAAAGGCGCCGCGCACGTTGCCGGCGCGCTCGGCCGGCGTGACGCCGGACTGGGCCGTCGTTTCCGTGGTCCGCTCGGCCAGCTTGCGGTGTAATGCTACCCCGAGCGAGGCCGCCAGCGGGCGCGCGATTTCCAAGGCCTGGTTGAAACCGCGTTCGACCAGCCGCCGGCGGCCCAGCGGAACCGGACACAGCACATCCGGTAGCGCCATGCCGGGGTTTGCCAGCACGGCGTCGCGCAGGCGTTCGGCGAACCAGGGCGCCAGCGGCAGGCGCGCGCCGAATTTCAGCTGCAGCACCAGCTGGTCGAGCGGGGCCGCGTAATCGACCGCGGCGACGGTGGCGTCGAAAGCAGGCGGGTCGGCCAGGCAGCCGCCGCAGATCGGCGCTGTCGCCCATGAACGCGCCATCTCATCCTCTTGCACGCTCGGCATGGCCGCGCGCCTGCGCGTGGGCGACCTTGCAGGCGCGGACGACGAGGCAGGCAGCGGATTCGCACAGCGCGCGCAGCACGGGCCGCGCGGCGCCGCGAACTGGGCGCAGCAGGGCGGGCATACCACGCCGTCGCAGCCGTCGCCGCACAGCGCGCAGGTGGACGGCAGCAGATGTCGCACCACAGCCATGGGCAGGCGGCGCAGCAATAATGGCAAACTCATTGGCAACTCAGTGACAACTCAATGGCAACTCAGTGACAACTCAGTGGCAAGCCCGGGCAGTCGGTCATCGGCTTGTTTGTCGACAAACAGGTACACTGCCGCCATTATCTCATTTGACTGCAGTCGACCATGGCTTCACCCCAAACTCCTTCCAAGATGAGCGCGCCGATCGATATGGCGCGCGTGCGCCAGCTGTTCGCCGATCCGGCCCGTATCGCGGCCTCGGATTTCCTGCGCCGCGAGATCGCTGCGCGCATGTTCGACCGCCTGTCGCTGGTCAAGACCGCGCCGCAGCGCGTGCTGGATGCCGGCTGCGGCAGCGGCGTCGACATCGCCCAACTGCAAAAACAATACCCTGCGGCCCAGGTGCTGGGCCTGGATGCGGTGCCTGCGATGCTGGCGGCGGCGTCCGGCGCGACCCAGTCGCCGCGCTCGTTCCTTAGCCGTTTGCTGCCGGCCAAAGCCGGTATTGACCTGGTCGCTGGCGACTTCGGCCAGCTGCCGCTGGGGCCGAACTCGGTCGACCTCGTCTGGTCCAACCTGGCCTTGCACTGGCATTCCCAGCCCGACCGCGTGTTCCAGGAATGGCGCCGCGTGCTGCGCGTGGATGGCCTGCTGATGTTTTCCAATTTTGGTCCGGACACCTTCATCGAACTGCGTGCCGCCTTCGCCGCGATGGACGAGACGCCGCACACGCTGCCTTTCGTCGACATGCACGATTTCGGCGACCAGCTGGTGGAGGCCGGTTTCACGACGCCGGTGATGGACATGGAAAAGATCACGGTCACCTACGACAGCGCCCAGGCGCTGCTGGCCGACGTGCGCGCCTTCGGCGGCAACCCGCTGGCCACGCGCCGGCGCGGCCTGGTCGGACGGGCGGCCTGGCAGCGCATGCTGGATGCACTCGAGGCCGGACGCCGGGGCGATGGCAAGCTCGGCCTGACGTTCGAGGTCATCTATGGCCACGCTTTTCGTCCGGCGCCGAAAACAACGGCGGCCGGGGAATCGATCGTGCGTTTTCAGCCACAGAACCGGCCGCCAAGGCCTGAATAGCCGTGCAGGCGCATTCCATGCCGGGGAGGTAATTTTCCTTGAATAAAAATTAGCCATTTAGATATAATCAATGACACTTTTTTCGACTGGCAGGGTCAACGCGCTAAAAATTTAAGCACAAACGCGACGAGTCGAACTGGTTGCAAGCATGGCAAGTCAAGCGAGCACGGCCTGTGGAGCGGCCGCTTGCATAAAGGATTTCGGAGCGGCGGCGGTTCGTTCATGGAATTGCTGACCGTTTTAAGAAAATTCAATAAATTTTTTTAGGTGGTTGGAGACGACATGACTTATGCAAAGCGATTCACAGTGTCGATGTCCGGTCTTGCGCTTGCAGCCAGCCTGCCGGCCTGGGCCCTGGCGCGGCCCGAACCCGAGGTCACCGGACGGCCGGTGGAACTCCAGTTCGGCATGCAGCCGCCGGTCACCGGGCTCGGCGAATACATCTACAGCCTGCACAACTGGATGCTGCTGGTCTGCCTGATCATCTTCCTCGGCGTGTTCGGCGTCATGTTCTACTCGGTGTTCAAGCACCGCAAATCGCGCGGCCACAAGGCGGCCACCTTCCACGAATCCACTACCGTCGAAATCGCCTGGACCATCATCCCGTTCCTGATCGTGATCGGCATGGCGCTCCCCGCCACCCACGCGGTGGTCGCCATGAAGGACACCTCGAACCCCGATCTGACCATCAAGGTCACCGGCATGCAGTGGAAATGGGGCTACGACTACCTGAAAGGCGAGGGCGAGGGCATTTCCTTCCTGTCCAACCTGGCCACCCCGCGCACCCAGGTCGGCGAGCCGGGCGTGGCGCCGACCGCCAAGCGCACCGATAACTACCTGCTCGAAGTCGACAATCCGGTGCGCGTCCCGGTCAATAAAAAGATCCGCCTGGTGCTGACCGCCAACGACGTCATCCACTCGTGGACGATTCCCGCCTTCGCGGTCAAGCAGGATGCGATTCCCGGCTTCGTGCGCGACACCTGGTTCCGCGCCGACAAGGTCGGCACCTACCGTGGCAATTGCGTCGAACTGTGCGGCAAGGAACACGCTTTCATGCCGATCGTCGTCGAAGTGATGTCGGCGGCCGACTATTCGGCCTGGGTCAGCGGCGAGAAGAAACGGATGGCGGCGCTGGCCGACGACCCGAACAAGGTCTGGACCATCGACGAACTCAAGACCAAGGGCGAAAAGGTCTATGCCGCCAACTGCGTGGCCTGCCACCAGGCCGGCGGCCAGGGCGTGCCGAACGCGTTTGCGGCGCTGGTCGGATCGCCGGTGGTGCTCGGCCACAAGGCGGAACAGATCGCCGTCCTGCTGAACGGCAAGCACAGCGGCAAGTACCCGAGCGCGATGCCGGCCTGGAAGCAGCTGTCCGACACCGACATCGCCTCGGTGATCACCTACACGCGTAATAACTGGACGAACAAGGCCGAGGAGAATATCGTACAACCGGCCGAGGTGCTGGCGGCACGCGGCAAGTAGCCAAGACAAGAGAGTTCGGATTCAAGGAGACAGGGTCACCTTGCTGCACCGGAGGTGGCTCACGAAGTTCAGATCGTTTAGGACACTGACATGACTTCCAGCATCATCGACCACGCCCACGAACACGGCCACGACCAGCACGACCACGCCCACGACCATCCGCACGGCTACCGCCGCTGGCTGTTCGCCACCAACCACAAGGACATCGGGACCCTCTATCTGTGGTTCGCCTTCGCCATGCTGCTCTCGGGCGGCGT
>JAKOOD010000615.1 GCA_022701635.1 Burkholderiaceae bacterium
GGTTCCCCTAATTTCATATTGTTCAGGAAAGTCTGTTGAATTTATTGAACTATGTCAACGACTATGCGCTGTTCGTGTTCCGGTAAATATGTTGCGCTGTTTCGACACGGTGTTTCACTTTGAAATATTATGAAACAAAAATGGAATGGCTGTGCTTGCATGAATGCTGCCAAGTCTTTGAAAATTGGACGCACACCCACCGAATCGTGACTGGCACGCGCCTTGCATATTGCTGGTCCATATTCGTTGAATCGCCCACCAGAAAGGATTACGCAATGAGCCAACAGTCCGCAGGCGCCGCATTCCGCCGCGCCGTCCAGGAAGAACATCCGCTGCAGGTGGTGGGGGCGATCAACGCCAACCACGCGCTGCTGGCCAAGCGCGCCGGCTACCGCGCCATCTACTTGTCGGGCGGCGGCGTCGCGGCCGGTTCGCTGGGCTTGCCGGACCTCGGTATCTCGGGCCTCGAAGACGTGCTGATCGACGTGCGCCGCATCAGCGACGTGTGCGACCTGCCGCTGCTGGTCGACGTCGATACCGGCTTCGGCGCGTCCGCCTTCAACGTGGCGCGCACCGTGCGTTCGCTGATCAAGGCCGGCGCCGGCGCCTGCCACATCGAAGACCAGGTCGGCGCCAAGCGCTGCGGCCACCGTCCGAACAAGGAAATCGTCAGCCAGGGCGAGATGGTCGACCGCATCAAGGCCGCCGCCGATGCGCGCACCGACGACGATTTCGTGATCATGGCGCGTACCGATGCGCTGGCCGTCGAAGGCCTGGATAAAGCCGTGGAGCGGGCGGTGGCCTGCGTCGAAGCCGGCGCCGACATGATCTTCCCGGAAGCGATCACCAGCCTCGCGATGTACAAAGCCTTCAAGAAAGCGGTGCAGGTGCCGATCCTGGCCAACATCACCGAGTTCGGCAGCACGCCGCTGTTCACGGTCGAGGAACTGAAGGGCGCCGACGTCGACATCGTGCTGTATCCGCTGTCGGCCTTCCGCGCCATGAACAAGGCGGCCGAGAACGTCTATACGGCGATCCGCCGCGACGGCACCCAGCAGAACGTGCTCGACACCATGCAGACGCGCGCTGAACTCTACGACCGCATCGACTATCACAGCTTCGAGCAGAAACTCGATGCGCTGTTTGCACAGAACAAAGCCAAATAAACACGGAGATACGACATGACTGAACAAGCCAAAACCGACGCGCCAACTTTCAAGCCGAAGAAATCGGTCGCCCTGTCCGGCGTCGCCGCCGGCAATACCGCGCTGTGCTCGGTGGGCCGTTCCGGCAACGATTTGCATTACCGCGGCTACGACATCCTGGACGTGGCCGATGCCTGCGAATTCGAGGAAATCGCCTACCTGCTGGTGCACGGCAAACTGCCCAGCGACGCCGAGCTGCGCGGCTACAAGGCCAAGCTGAAGTCGCTGCGCGGCCTGCCGCAGGCGGTCAAGTCGGCGCTGGAAGCGCTGCCGGCCGGCGCCCATCCGATGGACGTGATGCGTACCGGCGTCTCGGCCCTGGGCTGCGTGCTGCCCGAAAAGGATGACCACGGCATCGCCGGCGCGCGCGACATCGCCGACCGCCTGATGGCCTCGTTCGGCTCGATGCTGCTGTACTGGTACCACTTCAGCCACGCTGGCCGCCGCATCGAGGTCGAAACCGACGACGATTCGATCGGCGGCCACTTCCTGCACCTGTTGCACGGCTTCAAGCCGCCGGCCCATTGGGTCAGGGCGATGCACACTTCGCTGATCCTGTACGCCGAGCACGAGTTCAACGCCTCGACCTTCACCGCGCGCGTGATCGCCGGCACCGGGTCCGACATCCACTCGGCCATCACCGGCGCCATCGGCGCGCTGCGCGGTCCGAAGCACGGCGGCGCCAACGAGGCCGCGTTCGACATCCAGAAGCGCTACGAGAATGCCGACGAAGCCGAGGCCGACATCCGCAACCGCGTCGCCAACAAGGAAGTCGTGATCGGCTTCGGCCACCCGGTGTACACGATTTCCGATCCGCGCAACAAGGTGATCAAGGAAGTCGCGCGCAACTTGTCGGAGGGTGGGGGTTCGATGAAGATGTTCGATATCGCCGAACGCCTGGAATCGGTGATGTGGGAAGTCAAGAAGATGTTCCCGAACCTGGACTGGTTCTCGGCCGTGTCGTACCACATGATGGGCGTGCCGACGGCGATGTTCACGCCGCTGTTCGTGATTGCGCGGACGTCGGGCTGGTCGGCGCACGTCATCGAGCAGCGCATCGACAACAAGATCATCCGGCCGAGCGCGAATTATGTGGGGCCGGAGGATTTGACGTTCGTGCCGCTGGCGGAGCGGAAGTAATCTAAGCAGATCAACCTAATTTATTCCGCGCTTTTAATGGCCGTCATTCCCGCGAAAGCGGGAATCCATACGTCGCTGAATGCTGAGGCTCAGCATGGATTCCCGCTTTCGCGGGAATGACGGTGCAAAAGTTCGCGGTTAAAGTAAACCTCACCATGAACAGCAACTACCGCAAACCCCTGCACGGCACCAACCTGCATTACTTCGACGCCCGAGCCGCCGTCGACGAGATCCAGCCCGGTGCCTGGGACAAGCTTCCCTACACCTCGCGCGTCCTGGCCGAAAACCTGGTGCGCCGCTGCGAACCGCATGCCCTGGTGCCGTCGCTGCAGCAGCTCATCGAGCGCAAGCGCGAGCTCGATTTCCCCTGGTTCCCGGCACGCGTGGTGTGCCACGATATCCTCGGCCAGACCGCGCTGGTTGACCTGGCCGGCCTGCGCGACGCCATCGCGCTGCAGGGCGGCGATCCACGCCTGGTCAATCCGGTGGTGCCGACCCAGCTGGTGGTCGACCACTCGCTGGCGGTCGAGTGCGGCGGC
>JAKOOD010000663.1 GCA_022701635.1 Burkholderiaceae bacterium
CAGCAACTGGTGGACAGCGGCGCCGACCGCCAACTGCCGCCGCTGCGGCGCGCCTTCGTCTACCTGCCGTTCGAGCATGCCGAAGACCCGTATATGCAGGAGCGGGCGGTCGAACTGTTCTCGATGCTGGCCGCCGCCCATCCGGGCTTCGACGAGATGCTCGACTACGCGCACCGCCACCGCGACGTGATCGCCCGCTTCGGCCGCTTCCCGCACCGTAACGCCATCCTGGGCCGCGCCTCGACGCCGGACGAGCTGGCCTTCCTGCAGCAGCCGGGTTCGCGCTTCTGAGATGGCGCCGTCGCTCAACATCGTCGGTGCCGGCCACGTCGGCCGCGCCCTCGGGCGCGTGTTCACCGCGCGCGGCATGTATACCGTGCAGGACGTGCTGACCCGCTCCCAGGCCGGCGCCCAGGCCGCCGTCACCTTCATTGGCGCCGGCCACCCGGTCGACGCGCTCGGCTGGATGCGGCCGGCCGACGTCTGGATGCTGGCGGTGTCGGACGACCGCATCGGCGAAGTCGCCACGGCGCTGGCGCGTGACCATGCGGTGGGTGGCGCCGTCGTGTTCCACTGCAGCGGCGCCAAGGCCTCCAGTGAACTCGAACCGCTGCGCAGGGCAGGCGCCGCGGTCGCCAGCGTGCATCCGGTGCGCAGCTTTGCCGACCCGGCCGCCGTGGCAGCCCGGTTCGACGGCACCTGGTGCGGCGTCGAAGGCGACGCTGCCGCGCTGGCGCGGCTGGTGCCTGCCTTCGAAGCGGCCGGCGCGCGCATCGTCGCCATCGATGCCGCCGCCAAGACCGTCTACCACGCGGCCTCGGTGTTCGCCTCGAACTACCTGACCACGGTGCTGGACGCCGCGCTGCGCGCCTACCAGGCGGCCGGCATCCCGGAATCGGTGGCGCGCGAACTGGCCGGGCCGCTGGCCGCCGAAACCCTCGCCAACGTCCTGCGGTTGGGCGCCGCACAGGCGCTGTCCGGCCCGATCGCGCGCGGCGACGAGGCGACGGTCGCTCGCCAGCAGGCCGCCGTCGACGCCTGGGACGGCGCCAGCGGGCGCTTGTACGGCGCGCTGGCCGAGGCCACCCGCGACCTGGCCCGGCGCCGGCCCTGATTCTTCCGTTTTATCAAAAGGAACTTCTAAAATGCAACTAACCGAGTGGACCATCCTGGCCGTGCTTGGCGTCTACTTCTGGACCGGCGTGATGGCCGGCTGGGCGCGCGTCAAGTACGGCGTGGCGGCGCCGTCGATGGACGGCCCGCTGCCGTTCCAGAGTGCCCAGCGGGTGCAGGCGAATACCCTCGAACAGCTGCCCCTGGTGCTGGTGCCGCTGTGGCTGTGCGGGCAGGTGCTGGGCGACACCTGGGCCGCGGCCGGTGGGCTGCTATGGTGCTTCGGCCGCATCCTGTATGCGCTCGGCTATTACCGCGATCCGGCCAAGCGCGAAGCCGGCTTCGTCATCGGCATGCTGGCCTGCGGCGCGCTGGTGGCCGGTAGTGCGGTCGGCCTGCTGCTGCAAGCCTAGCGACATTTGTTGCAACAAAGCAAAATTCCATCAGCAAAACGTCGACAAAGCCCGCCGGCTGCAATAAGCTTGTTGCCTCAGTTCAACTAACTTATTCAGCACCCCGGTGGCCGCTCAAGCCGCTTGCGGATGGAGGAGGACAGCATGCTGTTTTTGAAGAGCACCAGTGTCACCAAGGCACCCGGCATTTATGAAGTCGACGTGGCGGCCAAGCCACCGGGCAAGACCTTCGGCATCTTCATGGCGACCGATCCCGACAATCCGCCGAACGCCGTGCTGACCGCGCTGGCGGAACTCGGCTTCGAATCCATTCACCAGCAAAACTATGTCCACAGGGACAAAGGCAAGGTGCTCGACCTGCATTTCCAGAAGAACGGCACCGATCTGTTCAACGGCTGGAAGGCGGACGAGTGCAGCAACAACCTGGCGGCCATCGATTGCCTGTTCGGTAACGTCGGCATCAAGGTGGTGCCGCGTGTAATGAGCCTCGCCGAAGCCTACGCGTGAGCCATCCCGGGCCGGCCGGTACCGGCCCTGCGCATGCGCATCGACCTGGTCATGCGCGCACTTCAATGTGGTAGAGCGCCCACGGGCAAGCCGTAAAACGCTGCGCCAGCGGCAGCGCCGCCATTTCCGGGATCCGGTCGGCATCGTAGACGGCCCACAGCGGTCCCAATCCTCCCAACGGCATCGGCGCCCCATCGATATGGGTGGCCACGATGACGCGCCGCGCACTTGCCTGCGCGCCACTCAGTTCGACGTTGTAGCCATCCACCGCCCGCAATACCAGGGTGGTGCGGTCGCCGACCCTGGCGCCGGCGTTTGCCAGTACGTCCAGCAGCAGGGGGCCGCGCAGCGTGTGTGGCTTGCCGTCGTATTCGAGCGTTGGCCGGATCGTCTGCGGCGCCAGTTGCAGCAGGGCGGCATGGTCGAAAGTGTAAGCCTTGGCGAAGCCGAGGCCCTGCTTGTGCATCATCTGGTCGAGTACCGGGTCGAACGGGCCGCGGTTGGCACGGGTGATGGTGCCGGTGACGGTCAGCAGGGCCGGGCCACGAGAGGCCAGGCCATGCGAGGCCGGTCCGCGGTCGGACGCTGCGGCATGGGCGGCATGGGCGGCAAGCGGCAGGGCACCGGCAATGGCCGCGCCCAGGAACTGGCGTTTTTTCATAAAATAGGCATGAGAAAATGCGAAGTCGATGGCTGGTCCATCATAGTCTTATAAGTGTCTCAATGGATTTATTCTCCGACGATGCCAGCCTTGTGCCGATCCCGATCGACGACGGCGAACTGGCCATGCTCGCGCGCATGCCGCTGCCGGCCAGTCCGGCCCAAGTGCTGGAACAACTGATTCAAGAAACACCGTGGCGCGCCGAGACGATCGTCCTGTACGGCAAGCGCTACCTGCAGCCGCGCCTGACGGCCTGGTTCGGCGAAGCCAGCTATACCTATTCCGGCCTGACGCTCGCGCCCGCGCCGATGACGCCGCTGTTGAACGACTTGCGCAGCACGGTCGAAGACCTCACCGGTTACCGCTACAACAGCGTGCTGCTGAATTACTACCGCGACGGCGCCGACAGCATGGGTATGCACAGCGACGACGAGCCGGAACTCGGCCCTGCGCCGGCCATCGCGTCGCTCAGCCTGGGGGCAACCCGTACTTTCATCCTGCGTCACAAGCTGACTAAACGCACCGTCAAGATCGATCTGACCGACGCCAGCCTGTTATTGATGGCAGGTGATCTGCAGAAATACTGGTTGCATGGAATAAATAAGACTGCAAAGCCGATGGGTGCACGGCTTAACCTGACTTTTCGCTACGTCGCTTAAGTATCGCTTAAGTTTCAGCATTCATCGGCAAAATTTAACTGAACGAAGAGTCATTAAGTTACAGCTGCTTACAGTTCTTACCAAATGGGCACGGACGCAAAGGAACCCTGGTGCTATCTTGGCTACATCGCGATTCACTTTGCATCGCGAACCAGACCAACAAAGCAAAAGGATTCGTCATGAAAAAGCTCATCGTTGCCCTGATCGCTGGCGCCGCCGCCATGTCCGCAGCACAAGCACAGGACACCACTACCCCTGGCCACGCCTACCTGGGTGTGGGTGTCGCCAGTGCCGACCATGAAGATGGCAACGGTTTCAACAGCGACGGCTACAAGGCCTCGGGCAAGATCTTCGGTGGCTATGACTTCAACCAGAACTGGGGCGTCGAAGCCGGCTACACCGACTTCCGCAAGGCTGACGTGAATACCGCGACCGCCCGTGGCGAAACCAAGGGCTACGGTTACTATGTCGCTGCCAAGGCAACCGCACCGATCAACGAGAAATTCGACGTGTACGGCAAGCTGGGTCTGCAGAACAGCCAGCGTGAGCTGAGCATCGCCGGCCTGACCACCAAGGACCACGCGACCGATGCCTACGGCGCAGTCGGCGTGCAATACAAGGTGAACCAGCAGGTTGGCCTGGTTGCCGAATATGAGCGCTACGGCAAGAGCAAGGACTTCGGCGCCAGCCCGAACGTGCTGACCGTGGGTGCGCGCTACAGCTTCTGATGACGGCGTAAGCGGTAAATCGAAAAAGGGACCTGCGGGTCCCTTTTTTATTGCTCGCTTCGCTTGACCATCAACGTAGCGGAGTGGGGTAGGGCAGCGCCTGCGAGACGCCCGAGCGCATCCAAGGCGGTGGCGGCAGGGGCGATTCGGGCGGCTTGAAACCGGAGGCAAGGAAGCGGTGCACCGACGACCACTGCCACTCGGCCGCATGCTGGCACAAGCCGTGGCGTACCGGATTACCGTGCAGGTAATCGATCAAGGCCGTGTATTCGTCGTCGTCGGCAATCAGGTGATCGTGGTAATGGCGTTCCCAGATCGCGTCGCCGCTGCCGGCCACGCGCGAGCCCGGCGGGCAGGCCTTGTTCAGGGCTTTCGAAAAGGCGATTTTCACCGCGCGCCAGCGCATGGCACAATCCTGATCGCCTGGAGGCAGGGTCCAGATCGTGTGCGCATGATCGGGCAGTACGACCCAGGCATCGACGTGGAAGGGCTTGCGGGTGCGGGCCTGGCGCATGGCTTCGCCGAATGCCGAGAAGTGGTCTGTCAACAAGGTGCTGTTGCGGTCCAACAAGCGCACCGTGAAGAAGAACGTCCCGCCTGGAACGCGGTTAGCGCGGTAATGGGTCATGAACCTGGTGTCAAGCGAGGCTTGAACAATCTCAACGTCGGTCGATTCTACACATGGCTTCAAAATGAAGCCGGTTCATTTCCGCGCGAAAATTATCTACAGATGCGGCGCATATGGATGTATTTAATAACAAAAAAACCCAGGCACCGGATCGATGCCTGGGTTTTTTTCGGATTTCGACTCCGCTGTGGCGCGGATACGACTCGGCTTACGCGGTTAGCGGCTTGTAGCGGATACGCTTCGGCTTGGCGCCTTCTTCGCCCAGGCGCTTCTTCTTGTCGGCTTCGTATTCCTGGTAGTTACCGTCGAAGAAGGTCACCTGAGAATTGCCTTCGAAGGCCAGGATGTGTGTCGCGATGCGGTCCAGGAACCAGCGGTCGTGCGAGATCACCATCACGCTGCCGGCGAATTCCAGCAGCGCATCTTCTAGCGCGCGCAGGGTTTCGACGTCGAGGTCGTTCGACGGTTCATCCAGCAGCAGCACGTTACCGCCCTGCAGCAGGGTTTTCGCCAGGTGCAGGCGGCCGCGTTCGCCGCCCGACAGGTTGCCGACCACCTTCTGCTGGTCGCCGCCTTTGAAGTTGAAGCGGCCGAGATACGCGCGCGACGGCATTTCGAAGCGGCCGACGCTCAGCATGTCGGCGCCGCCGGTCACGTCCTCGAACACCGTCTTGGTATTGCTGAGGTCTTCGCGGGTCTGGGCGACCAGCGACACCTTCGCGGTCTGGCCGATCTTGACTTCGCCGCTGTCCGGCTGCTCGAGGCCGGCGATCATCTTGAACAGGGTCGACTTACCGGCGCCGTTGGGGCCGATGATGCCGACGATCGCGCCCGGCGGGATCGTGAACGAGACATTGTCGATCAGCAGACGGTCGCCGAAGGCTTTGGAGACGTTCTTGAACTCGATGACTTCGTTGCCCAGACGTTCCGACACCGGAATAAAAATTTCCTGGGTTTCGTTGCGTTTCTGGTATTCGTACTCGCTCAGCTCGTTGAAGCGGGCCAGGCGCGCCTTCGACTTGGCCTGACGGGCCTTCGGATTCTGGCGTGCCCACTCCAGCTCCTTGGCCAGCGCTTTCTGGCGTGCCGATTCGGTCGCTTCTTCCTGCTTCAGGCGTGCCTGCTTCTGGTCCAGCCAGGACGAGTAGTTGCCTTTCCACGGGATGCCCGCGCCGCGGTCCAGTTCCAGGATCCATTCGGCGGCGTTGTCGAGGAAGTAGCGGTCGTGGGTGATGCCGACCACGGTGCCCGGGAAGCGCAGCAGGAACTGCTCCAGCCACTCGACCGATTCGGCGTCCAGGTGGTTGGTCGG
>JAKOOD010000685.1 GCA_022701635.1 Burkholderiaceae bacterium
CCAGCGCCAGCTCCTCGGCCGCGCCCTGGCGCGCGAAGCGGCGCAGGCGGCGCAGGGCCACCTTGATGTTGCGCGTGCCCAGTTCGCGTTCGCCGTCGTAGTCGCGGTAGGAACGCTGGTCCCACACCTTGACGGCGCTGCGCTTGCCGCCTTGTCCCCCGATGCGGATGCCTTCCGGATTGGTGCCGCCATTGCCGAAGGGCGAGGTGCCGCCGGTGCCGATCCATTTGCTGCCGCCCTCGTGGCGCTCTTTCTGTTCCTGCAGCAGTTCCTGCAGGCGCGCCATCAACTTGTCGTAGCCGAGTTTCTGCAGCTCCGCCTTTTGTTCCGGCGTCAGCTCGCGTTCGAGACGCTTGACCAGCCAGTCCAGCGGGATGTCGGCTTTGCTGTCGAACACCGTGTCGATGCCCTTGAAGTAGGCGCCGAAGGCCTTGTCGAACTTGTCGAAATGGGCTTCGTCCTTCACCAGCGTCAGGCGCGCGAGATAGTAGAACGCGTCGAGCGAGGGCGCGATCACGTTCTTTTCCAATGCTTCGAGCAGGGTCAGGAATTCCTTGATCGTGACCGGCACCTTGGCGTCGCGCAGGGTGAAGAAGAAGTCGATCAGCATCTCAATGGCCTCCGGCGTACCGCTCCAGCAGGTAGTGCAGGTGCGTCTTCACTTCCGGCCATTCGCCGCGCAGGATGCTGTACATGACGGTGTCGCGCACGGTGCCGTCGCGGCGCAGGCCGTGGTGGCGGATCACGCCGTCCTTCTTGGCGCCCAGGCGCTCGATCGCGGCCTGCGACGCGTAGTTGAGATTGTCGGTGCGCAGGCCGACCACGGCGCAGCCCAGCGTATCGAAGGCATGCGACAACAGCAGCAGCTTGCAGCCGGTGTTCACATGGCTGCGCTGGCGGCTGCGCGCGTACCAGGTATAGCCGATCTCGACGCGGTCGACGGCCGGCAGGATGTCGTGGTAGCCGGTGGAACCGATGACCGCATCCGTGGCGGCATCGACCACGGCGAAGGCGAGGCGGTCGGGCATGGCGAGGGCGGCGCGGATGTAGTCTTCGGTGGTGTGCGGTTCCGGTACCGAGGTGACGCGCAGCTTCCACAGTTCACCGTCCGAGGCGGCGGCGCGCAGGCCGTCCACGTGGTGCAGGGCCAGCGGCTCCAGGCGGATGCCGCGGCATTCGAGGGTGACCGGATCGACGCGGATCATCGGTTGCGCCTCGCCATCGCCACCAGGCGCTCGAACAGGTGCACGTCCTGCTCGTTCTTCAGCAGTGCCCCGTGCAGCGGCGGCACCACCGTGCGCGTGTCCTGGCTGCGCAGCGCTTCCGCCGGGATGTCCTCGGCCAGCAGCAGCTTGAGCCAGTCGAGGAATTCCGAGGTCGACGGCTTTTTCTTGAGGCCCGCGACCTCGCGCAGTTCATAAAAGCTGTGCAGCGCGGCGGCCAGCAATTCCTGCTTCAGGTGCGGGTAGTGCACCTTCACGATCTCGGCCATCGTGTCGCGGTCGGGGAACGTGATGTAGTGGAAGAAACAGCGGCGCAAGAAGGCGTCCGGCAATTCCTTCTCGTTGTTGGAGGTGATGATCACCAGCGGCCGGTGCTGCGCCACCACCATCTCGCGCGTCTCGTAGACGAAGAATTCCATGCGGTCGAGTTCGCGCAGCAGGTCGTTCGGGAATTCGATGTCGGCCTTGTCGATCTCGTCGATCAACAGCACCACCGGTGCCGGCGCCGTGAAGGCTTGCCACAGCACGCCCTTGACGATGTAGTTGTGGATGTCGCGCACGCGCTCGTCGCCCAGCTGCGAGTCGCGCAGGCGCGAGACCGCGTCGTACTCGTACAGGCCCTGCTGCGCCTTGGTGGTCGACTTGATATGCCACTGCAGCAGCGGCATGCCGAGCGCGGCGGCGACTTCCTCGGCCAGCATGGTCTTGCCGGTGCCGGGTTCGCCCTTGATCAGCAGTGGACGGGCCAGGGTGAGGGCGGCGTTCACCGCCAGTTTCAGGTCATCGGTGGCGACGTAGTTGTCGCTGCCTTCGAAGCGTGGAGAGGCTGGCATGGGCGTGGTCGGCGCGGTTGGCGATGATGTGGGAATGCCATCGAGTATATGCTAGATACCGGCCGGGAGCGGGCATGTTGCTTTGTAGACTGAGCCATGGTTCTCATATAGAATCGGCCAGTCGTAGTACAAATGCTATGTTTTTGTGCAGTGCGGTATTCGATCCAACCTTACGATTGCCCAACCATGAAAAAATTGTCAGCTGTACTTGTGCTCGGTGCGCTCGGTTCCCTGGGCGGCGCGGCGAGCGCCGCCGATATCGTCGGCAATCCGAAAGCGGCCCCCAACAAGATCGAACAATGCATCGGCTGCCACGGCATCCCCGACTACAAGACCGCCTTCCCCGAGGTCTACCAGGTACCCATGATCGGCGGCCAGTCCGCCAAGTACATCGAAGCCGCGCTGCAAGCCTATAAAAAGGGCGACCGCCAGCATCCGCAAATGACGCCGACCGCGAAGGTGCTGTCGGACCAGGACATCGCCGACATCGCTGCCTATTACGCGCAGCAGAGCGCGGCCACGCCGAACAAATAAACGGGGACGCCATGAAAAAACTCTTGCTGGCGCTGGTGTGCTGCGCCGTTTCCACGTCGGTCCTGGCCGCCGCCGACATCGCGCGCGGCGCCGAACTGGCCAAGAAATACAATTGTGCGTCCTGCCACGGGGCCGACTACAAGACCCCGATCGACCCCAGCTATCCCAAGCTGGCCGGCCAGCACGCCGACTACCTGGCGCATGCGCTGCGCTCGTACAAGCGCGGCAACAAGAGTATCAGCGGGCGCAACAATCCGATCATGGCCGGCATGGCGCAGCCGTTGTCGGACCGGGACATGGGCGACATTTCGGTCTACCTGCAAAGCCTGCCGGGGCCGCTTGTAGTGCGCAAGTAGGTACGTAAATAAGTACGCAAATAAGTACGCCGGCAACGAAACATCCCCCCGCCGCATGCCGGCCGGGGGATGTTTTGTTTCAGCGGATGCGCTTGCGCACGCACGCCACGTAAGCCTCGGTATCCGGCTGGGTGTTGTGGCGCTGCGCCGACCAGATCATCTCGCCCAGGCACTCCATGATCTGGTGGTGGGCGTCGTGCTCGCCGATGCGCGCGGCCAGGCCCTCGAAGGCGGCGCGGATGCCGCGCGGCTGGTCGATCGACACCTGCTCGGTGATCGACAGGTGCATCGACAGGTGCAGGAAGGGATTCGCCTGGCCGCCTTCGACCGAATAGTCGCGCGCCACGGCTTCGTCGGCGTCGCCGAGCGCGTCGTGGTATTCCGGGTGGTGGTCGATCCAGTCGGCGGCGATCGCATCCATCGGGGTCAGGATCTCGCCGGCACGGCGCTTGCGGTACGCCTCGCAGAAAAAGCGGCGCACGTCGTTGGAGGAGGGGGTGAACATGATGGGGACGTTGGAAAACAGACGGGAAGGGCGCCATTGTAGCGCGCCCGCTCCCGCGCCGCTGCGGCGGCCCCGGTCTTACAGTTTGGCGGCTTTCTGCGGCGTGTCCGCACCGGCGCCGCAACGCGCGCGCAGGTCCGCGTGCAGCGGTGCGGCTTGCGCCTTGTCGCCGCGCGCCTCATACCAGTCGGCCAGCAGGGCGGTGGCAGCGCAACTGTCGCGGTGGGCCGACGGCGACCCCTGGCCGGTTTCCGCCAGCGCCTGCGCGGCGCTTTCCTTGCCGAGGTAGAAGCGCACCACCGGCGCCGGCCAGTCGTCATAGTCCTGGGTCTTGAAGGCGGTCTCCAGTTCGCGCGCGGCCAGCTCGGTCTCGCCGTTGGCCACCCGCGCGTTGTACAGCCACAGCGGGGCGAGGCGTTCGTCGGGCATCTGGTCGAGCGCCGCGCGCAATAGCGAGACGGCTTGCGCGTATTTGCCTTCGGTGTAGTACTGGCGTCCCAGGGTCAGCTTGGCCTCGGCGTGGTCCTGCGCCACCGCCTTGTCCAGCCAGGCCCGGTACTGGCGCGCGTCGTGCCCCATCCCGCTGCCATGCAGGTAGGCCTGCGCCAGCACGAACTGCGCATCGGCATTGCCGCCTTCGGCTTCCGCGCGCACCCACGGCGCGATGCCGGCCGGGTGACCGAAGATATCGCCGCCGATGTAGGCGACGTACAGCTTTTGCTGGCGCATGGCGAACAGCACGTGGTGGGCGCGCAGGAAGTCCTGGCCCAGCAGCAGGTCGGGCGTGTATTCCGACTGCGAATCGATGACGCCGAGCCGCACGTTGCCGACCTTTTCGGTGCCGATCTCGAACGACTGGACCGGTACGCTCCAGCGTGCGATGCGCTTGGCGCCGATGCCGCTGCCCTCGCCGAGCAGGCGTGCATCCGGCGCCTTCACGTCGATGCCGATGCGCGTGGCCGCGTCCAGCGTCATGACCGTGCTCGAAGCGCCGGTGTCGATCATCGCCTCGACTTCCTTGCCGTTGATGAGCACCGTGAAATGCGGATTCGGGCTGTGCCCGCGCGTGCGCGCGAACGGCACGTCGGTCGCCGGTTGTTCCCAGTAGTTGAGCGGCGTGTGGTCGCAATCCTGTCCGCGGAAGAACTTGATCTGCTTGGCGTGCAGGTCGATTTCGAAGTCGGCCTGCAGCAGGAAGGGGGCGCCGACGATGGCGTCGTAGCCTGGCGTGGCCCCCATCGACTTGATGATGGACAGTTCCTTCCTGCCGGGGCTGCTGATCGGGCCGACCGAGAAATCCTTCAGCCGTGCCGAGTACAGGCGCGACTTGCCGCCGACGCCACGGACCGTGCTCAGCGTCACTCGTAGCGGCAGGTCACGCTTCAGGGTGGCGGTCATGGTCAGGTAATTCCCGTCCGCACCCGTGTCGACCAGCATCACGGCGGGGACGCCGTCGATCACGCCGGCCACGGCCGGCTGCAGCGCGGTGCCGGCGTAGCGCAGCGGCAGTTGTGCGATTTCGGCATAGTTGCACTGGGAGCCTGCCCCGTCCTGGGCCTGGGCCAGCTGCGGCAGCAGCAGCAGGGGCAGGGCGGCTGCGCCGAGGCCGCGCATGAGGTGAAGCGTCTTCATCGAGTCAAAGTGTCCTGGTTCGTTGCGGCGGATGCCGGGGTGGTGCAATGGTTGCGGGCGGCGACCTTGAGCGCGTCGGCGTCTGCCTTGTCGCCGTGCGCGGCCAGTCTTCCTTGCCCTGCAGCGTCAGGCTGTCCTTGAGTTCGCGCTTGCCCAGGCCCGGCACGCCGTTGCGCACCCGCGCCAGGTACAGCCACAGTGGCCCGACGCGGTCGGCCGGCAACTGGTCGAGTGCGGCGCGCATGGCGCGGATGCCGTCGTCGAGCTGGCCGGCCCGTACCAGCGCCAGCAGATGGTAAAGCGGTTTCATCGGTCGACACGTCGAATCACGGTGCGGATGATTCTACTGCGCAACCTTATGCATAAATCAATCAACATATAAAAAAAGGCAAGTCCGCCGGAGGTCTGCGGAACTTGCCTTTTCTAGTGTTGCGTCTACGCTACTTTCGGTAGCGAATTCTCACTCTTTGTCACGTGCCAGCACCAGTTTGGCGCTGGTAGAGGCATCGGCGATCGCTTTGCTGGCCACCACTACCGCCTTGCTGCTGGGGTTCGCGGCCGGCTTGCTCTGCTGATTGCCGGGCTGGCTCTGCGAACGCGACGCGTGCGGCTGGCGCAGGTAACGCGAACTGTGGCGCCGCTCGCCCTGGCCGCCCGAAGGCCAGGTCAGGAAGCGCGACAGCTCCTGCAAGGCGCGCTGGTAGACGTCGCGCTTGAACTCGATGACCACGTCCAGCGGCACCCAGTAGTTGTGCCAGCGCCAGGCGTCGAACTCCGGATGATCCGTCAGGCGCAGGTTGACGTCGTTGTCGCGGGCCACCATGCGCAGCAGGAACCAGATCTGCTTCTGGCCGCGGTAATGGCCACGCACCTCGCGCTTGATGAAATGGTCCGGCACTTCGTAGCGCAGCCAGTCGCGGGTGCGGCCCACGATCTTGACATGCTCCTGGCGCAGGCCGATTTCTTCCTCGAGCTCGCGGTACATCGCCTGTTCCGGCGTCTCGCCGTATTTGATACCCCCTTGTGGAAATTGCCATGAGTGCTCGCGCACCCGCTTGCCCCACCACACCTCGTTGTTGGCGTTCAGCAGGATGATGCCGACGTTGGGGCGAAACCCTTCACGATCGAGCATGATTCACCTCGAAACTTTCTGCCAGCCTCGCTCTTA
>JAKOOD010000091.1 GCA_022701635.1 Burkholderiaceae bacterium
CTGGGCACCGGCCCGCTGGTGTACGGTCTCGCGGTGAATCCGGTGATCGGCCTGGGCGGCTTCCTGGCGCAGCTGTTCCTGCGCGCCCCGGTCATGAAAGCGCTGACCTATCACATGCAGGTGACAGGACCGTGGAAATCGCCGTCGGTGGTCAAGCTGGACAACCAGTCGCTGCCGCCGAGCGCCACGGCAGCGGCCGCCGCGGCGCCGGCGGCCACATCCAGAAAGGGGAAACAATGAACGACGCATTACGGCAACCCGCGGTGGTCGCGGCGGTGCAGATGGTATCGAGCCCGGTGGTCGAGGACAACATCGCCACCGCGCGCCGCCTGATCGCCGCCGCCGCCGCCACGGGCGCGCAGCTGGTGACCCTGCCCGAATACTGGCCGATCATGGGCCGCGCCGACACCGACAAGGTGCGCCACGCCGAGCAGCCGGGCAGTGGTCCGATCCAGGATTTCCTGGCGGCCCAGGCGCGCGAACACGGCATCTGGCTGATCGGCGGCACGCTGCCGCTGGTGTCTGATGACGTCGGCAAGGTGCTGAACACGACCCTGGTGCTCGACCCGCAAGGGCGCCCGGTCGGCCGCTACGACAAGATCCACCTGTTCGGCTTCAACAAGGGCGCCGAATCCTACGACGAGGCGCGCACCATCGTGCCGGGCACCACCGTCGGCGCCTTCGAGGCCCCGTTCGGCCGCGTCGGCCTGTCGATCTGCTACGACCTGCGCTTCCCGGAACTGTTCCGCGCGATGGGCGAGTGTGCGCTGATCGTGGTGCCGGCCGCGTTCACCCACACCACCGGCAAGGCGCATTGGGAAGTGCTGCTGCGCGCGCGCGCGATCGAGAACCAGTGCTACGTGCTGGCCTCGGCCCAGGGCGGCCTGCATCCGAACGGCCGCCGTACTTTCGGGCACAGCATGCTGGTCGATCCGTGGGGCGAGGTCAAGGGCGTGCTGGCCGAAGGCGAGGGTGTGGTCAGCGGGGCGATCGACGCCGCATTCCTGGCCCAGGTGCGCGAGAACCTGCCGGCGCTGAAGCACCGCAAGATGTGATGCCGGCATCCACCCTGCGCGATGTCAGGTTCCCGCGGCGTTATTCATCAGGCGTCGAGGAAGCTGGTGTCCAGTTCCAGGCAGGTATGGATCACCTGTACCAGCGCCAGCGCACCGGCGGTCGAAGGCGCCGTCCGGTAGCGCGCCAGCATCCGGGCCGGCGTATCCAGCCCGAGTGCCAGCAGCTGGTCGTGCAAGGTGCCGAAGTCGTCGCCGCTGTCGGGCAGGTGGAAATGGCCGCTCATCGCGCGCCGTTCGAGCCGGGCCAGCAGCGCATCCAGCACGCGCCCGTGGGCCGGTGGCGGCCGCGCTGACGGCGGCGCCGGCGTTGTAGTGCGGCGCGCCAGCATGCGCGTGATGCGGGCGCCGAAGCTCGGGCGCGCCGGGCCGGCGTCGAAATCCA
This sequence comes from Burkholderiaceae bacterium, assembly GCA_022701635.1. Lineage (GTDB taxonomy): Bacteria > Pseudomonadota > Gammaproteobacteria > Burkholderiales > Burkholderiaceae_D > Telluria > Telluria phyllosphaerae. The sequence continues at coordinate 1,459 of JAKOOD010000091.1, forward strand.
GCGAAACCGCGTGCGGCTTGCCGTCGCGTTCCACCAGCAGCGTCACCGGTTCCAGCAGGCCGCCGTCGCCGGCCTGGTCTTCCAGGCGTTCGAGGCGGGCGACGATGCCGGCGATCGCCACGCCGGACGCGGTCCAGGCTTCCAGGTTGTCCAGCCGCGTGCTCTTCCACGCCTCGTAGGGCAGGCGCAGCAGCAGGGCCTGGCCGTGGCGGTCGTGCACGCGCCAGCGGATTTCCTGGCGCACCTCGTCCAGCTGCGGCGGATCGCAGGCCGCCGGGCGCAGCAGCGCCAGTTCCAGGCGTTCGCCCAGCAGCCCGGCGCCGCCCGCCACCGCCGCGCGCAGCGCGCGCCAGTCGTCGAAGCCGGCCGCCTGCCAGCGCGGGCCGCGCAGGGGCCAGCCCGGCAGCGTGCCGGCGCGCGTGCCGCTGCCGGCGCTGCCGTCGATCGCCGCCGCGCCACCGCCATTGCCGGCACCGATGCCGAGTCGTCCGTCCTCGGCCAGGCGCGGCTGCTCCAGCACCAGGCTGCTGCCGGCCAGCGCCGCCGGCGCGCCGGCCCCCGGCCACAGCGCGCCGTGGCGCCAGGCGCCGGCCTTGTTGAAACCCGGATCGCTGCCGTCGCGCCGTGCCAGTACGGCGGCGCGGACCTGGCCGGCAGCCGGGTCCCAGAACGCCACCGTCAGGCCGCGCGCGCCGCTGCGCCGCTCCCACCAGTGGGCGCCCAGCGGCAGCAGTTCCAGCGTGGCGCCGGTGTCGAAGCTGCGCCGCGCGCTGCCGCGCAGGCGCGCCACCAGCGCCGCATCGGCCGGAGTGGCGTGTTCCAGCGCCGCGGCCAGCGCACCGGTTTCGGCCGCCAGCCGCAGTGCCTGGCGCTCGTCGGCGCCGAAGTCGCGCCGGGCCAGCAGGTCGGCGGTGCCGGCCAGGCCGCGCAGCAGCCCGGCCAGGCGCGGGAAGGATTCGACCCGCGCCGAGGTGGCCAGGGCGCGCAGTTGCGGCGCCGCGATGTCGCCGACATGCGACCAGCCGCCGGCGCACAGTTCGTGTACCAGTGCGCGCGCCTGGACCAGAAAGGCGCGCTCATCGGCGTTCATGGCGGCGCTGACGTCCTGGCCGGGGCCGGCCGTCGGATCGGCGCCGATGGCGGATGGCCAGGCGATCGCGTGGCCATGCGCGCGCCATACCGAGATCAATGCGAGCAGGTGCAGCGCCTTGTGCAGGCGCGGTTCGGCGGCCGAGACCATGCCTGCGAAACCGGCGCCGGCGACGTAGCGGCACACCAGGTCGAGGCCGGGCAGCGTGACGGCCAGCACCGTGCCCTGGACGGCGATGGCGGCATCCTCCACTTCCTGCAGCAGGCCGGCCGCCTTGCGCGCGGCGGCGATGCCGGCGGCCTTGAACACCGCGGCCTGGTCGAGCGCCAGCACGTCGGCCAGCACGTCGCCGTCCTGCGGCGCGGCTGGCGTGGCGGGCACCGCCGGCGGGGCAGCGGGTGCCGGCGCATCGTCCGCAGCGGGTACAGTACCGGCCGGCACCGCGGTCGGCACCGCGGCAGATACCGTGGCCGACTTCGCGCCCTGCGGCGGCGCCGTGCGCAACCACAGCGCCGCCGCCAGGATGTGCTTGCAGATGCCGGGCGCAGGGCAGTCG
>JAKOOD010000003.1 GCA_022701635.1 Burkholderiaceae bacterium
GCGGCACGCCGGCGCGCGAGCGCGTCTACGCCGACATCCGTACCCGCGCCGCCACCCGCTTTCCGGCGGTGACGGTAGCGCGCATCGTCGGCGAGCAGGACCAGGGCCTGGTGGTCGGCAGCTATGCTGTGAGCGGCGCCTTTACCCGCGACGCCTGGGACAAGTTCATCCAGGGCGCGATGCGCGACGCTTCCAACCGCGAACTGCAGAGCACCGACTGGGTGCTGAAGACCGTGGCCAAGGACGACCTGACGCTGGAAGGCAGCCCGGAACAGATCCAGAAGACGCTGGTCGACCTGTACAAAGCCGAGTATGCGAAGGAGTGGAGCAAGTTCGTGCAGGGCGTGACGGTGGCCGACCTGAACGGCTTCGAGGCCAGCGTGCAGGCGATGAACCGGCTCGGCGATCCGCAGTCCTCGCCGCTGGCCAAGCTGCTCAAGACAGTCTACGAGCAGACCGTGTGGGACGATCCGGCGCAGGCACGCGTCGTCAACGACAAGGTCAAGCGCGGACTGATGGCCTGGTTCCGCGAAGCCGTGCTGCGCCAGACGCCCAGCGATGCGCGCCAGGTGGTGGACGCGCTCGGCCCGCTGCCGGTGGGCGGCGCCCCCGGCGCCGCCGGGACGCCGGCCGGTCCGATCGGGCGCGAGTTCGCCGGCGTGGCGCGCCTGGTTGGCGTCAAGGAGAAGGATGCTTCCCTGATGACGGGTTACCTCGACGCGCTGTCGAAGCTGCGCTCGCGCCTGAACCAGCTGAAGAACCAGGGCGACCCCGGCCCCGGCGCCAAGCAGCTGATGCAGCAGACGCTGGAGGGCAGCGGCTCGGAACTGGCCGACGCCCTGAAATACGTCGACGAGCAGATGCTGACCGGGATGAGCGATGCGCAGAAGCAGATGCTGCGCCCGCTGCTGGTGCGGCCGCTGGTGCAGACCTTCGCCATGATCGTGCTGCCGTCCGAGTCCGAGATCAACAAGACCTGGCAGGCGCAGGTGGTCGAACCCTTCCAGAACTCGCTGGCCGCCAAATATCCGTTCGCACCGGGCGCGCAGGTTCAGGCCACGGCGGGCGAGATCGGCCAGGTGTTCGGTCCCGAAGGCGTGGTCGCGAAATTCGTCGGCACCACGATGGGGCCGCTGGTGGTGCGGCGCGGCGACGTGCTGGCCAGCCGCACCTGGGCCGACATCGGCATCACGCTGGCGCCGCAGGTCGTCAGCGGCTTCCCGGGCTGGGTGGCGCCGCTGTCCGCCAACGGCGTGGCTGCCGGCAGCGGGTCGCAGCGGGTGTTCCAGCTGCTGCCGATGGCGGCGCCCGGCGTCACCGAATACACGATCGACATCGACGGCCAGCAGCTGCGTTACCGGAACACACCGCCAGCCTGGGTCAACATGGTGCATCCGGGGCCGCAGGGCAGCAGCGGCGTGAAGATCAGCGCGGTCACTTTCGACGGCCGCACCGTCGACCTGTTCGCCGAGCCGGGCGAGTTCGGACTCGAAAAGATGATCGGCGCCGCCGAGAAGAAGCGTCTCGGACCCGGCGTGGCCGAGCTGCGCTGGAGCGCCAACAACGTCACCGTGGGGATCACGCTGAAGGTGGTCACCAACGCCGGCGCCAGCGGCGGCGATGGCCAGGCCAGCCGCGGTTTCAACGGCCTGCGCCTGCCGGAGACCATCGTCGGCCGCGCCGGCGCGCCGGGCGTCGCTACGCCGGGCGTCGCCACGCCGGGCGCCGCCTTGCCCGCAGTCGCGTCGACTGCCGCGGCGGCGGCCGGCCGGTCCCTCGCCGGGGCCGCCCAATGAACCGCGCCGGCGGGGCCAGCCGGATCGGCTACTTCGGCAAGATTCCGGCACACGACGACTTCGTCAAGGCGGCCGACGACCCGAGCGTGGTCGGCATGCTGGACGACTGGCTGGCGCAGGTGATGACGCGCCTGCCCGCCGACGCGCGCTGGAAGCTGAACTACGACGCGATGGCGCCGGTGAGCTTCGCCTTCGTCGGGCCGCAGCGGCGCCATGCGCTGGCCGGGCACCTGGTCGCCAGCCACGACCGCTCGGGGCGACGCTATCCCTTCCTTACGCTGCGCCGGCTGGACGTGCCCGATTCGGCCGACTTCATCGCGCGCTGTCCGCTGGTGTTCGCGCCGCTGTGGCGCTTGCTGGAAGCGGCCGCGCCGCGGGTGCTGGCGGCGGTCGATCCGAGTGCGCACCTGCAGGCGATCCTGGATGCGCCGTTGCTGGGCGAGCCGGATGCCGCGGTGGAGCCGGCACTGGGCGAATTCCTGGCGCTGTCCACGGTCGGCTCGCTGTCCGGCCTGCTCGGGATGCCGGCCGAGCGCATGATCCTCGGCCTCGGGCTGCTGCTGCAGCCGGTGATGCACAGCCGGCCGGCGGCGCTGCACAGAAGCCTGGTGCTGCCGCTGCCGGCGGACGAGGTCGGGCGCTTTGCGGCGGCGGCGTTCTGGCTGGCGCTGATTGCGCCGTTCGTGCGCCGCACCGGCTACGACCTGGTGCTGTTCGTGACCGGCGTCGAGGGCCGGCCGGCGCTGGTGGTCGGCTTCGGCGGCGACGCCGCCGGTACCCTGCATGCGCTGATCGACCCGCTGGTCGGCCTCGAGCAGCAGGTGCGCATGGAGGACAACGGCTGGATCGACGAGCAGATGGGCATCGACATCGACGTGCGCGCCCTGGCCAGTTACCTCGAGCAGCCGCTGCTGCCGCTGCGCATGGCGCGCGACCTGTTCCTGAAAACCTTCATCGGAGCCGCTTCGTGAAAACCGCTTATTTGCCGCGCCTGATTGCCGCCTCGATCCTGGTGCTGGCGCCGCTGGCCTCCCATCCGGCACGGGCCGATGCCGCCGCGCCCATCGTGGTCTCCGGCACCGTCGCCGACGAGGCCAGCAAGTCGGCCCTGCTGGCGCGCCTGCGCGCGCTGTACGGCGCCGAACGGGTCGTCGACCAGCTGGCGGTCGGCCGTGTCGCCGCGCCGCCCAACTGGAACGAGTACGTGGCCAGGCTGGTCGGTCCCAACCTCAAGTTGATCAGCCGCGGCCAGCTGCAGGTCGACGGTACCAGCATCAGCCTGCGCGGCGACGTCGCCAGCGAAGCGCAGCGCCAGCAGATCGCCGGCGACATCTCGGCCGGTCTCGACGCCGGCTACACGGTCAACAACGGCTTGCGCGTGGCGGCCTCCGAGCAGGGCATGCTGGATGCGGCGCTGGCCAACCGCATCATCGAATTCGAATCGGGCAAGGCCGAGCTGGCCGAATCCGGCAAGGCCATCCTTGACCAGATGAGCGTGGCGCTGCTGCGCCTGAAGGACAAGAAGGTCGACGTGATCGGCCACACCGACAACGCCGGCTCGCGCGCCGGCAACCTGTCGCTGAGCCAGGCGCGCGCCGAAGCGGTCAAGACCTACGTGGTCGGGCGCGGCGTGCGCGCCGAGATGGTGGCGGTATCGGGGGAGGGACCGGACCGGCCGGTAGCCGACAACCGCACCGCCGAAGGGCGGGCGCGCAACCGGCGCATCGAATTCAAGGTTGTCCAGTGAAGGTTGAGGCGTCGTGGCGACCGCACGTTTCACTTGCTGATGCACGTCGTACCCACGAAGGCCTGTCCCCGAGTTTGCTGGCGTATCGACTGCTCTGGTAACACCTGGCTCCCCGCCTGCGCGGGGATGACGCTTTTAGGCTGACAAGA
>JAKOOD010000021.1 GCA_022701635.1 Burkholderiaceae bacterium
TCGAAGAAAAACTGCTGACCAGCGGCCGCCGCGAAGTCGATACTGGCCATGTCGGCGAGCTGGTGATGCAGGAACTCAAGCGCCTCGACAAGATCGCCTACATCCGCTTTGCGTCGGTCTACAAGAATTTCGAAGACCTGGCCGAGTTCCAGGAAGCGATCGCCGAAGTCGGCCAGCCCAAGAAATAGCAGGGCTCGTAAACACCCGATGGCTGCGTTGCAGCCTCTCGCCGTACTTTCGTACTGTCTTCGAGGCTGCGCCTTGCCCTCGGGCGTTTGCGAGCTCCGCTGGCTGCTGGTACGCCCGCTGACCTTTCTCCCTCCTTTTTAGTTCCGTCCGTACGGTTGAGGTGCCCCACCGCCCGCCCGGGCTCGACTGTATATCGTCGCATCTCCTGTTCGTGAACGTGGAGGTGATCGATGCATGCCGCAGTCCGTGCAAGCCGGGGCCAGGCCGGTTTTACGCTGGCCGAAGTGCTGGTGGCCCTGTTCGTGGTCGCGCTCGGGATTGCCGGGGCGGCCGGCGTGCAGGCCACGGCGCTGCGCAGCGGCTGCGCGGCGGCGCGCCTGGCCGACGGCGTCCAGTTGGCAGCCGCGCTGGCCGAGCGCATGCGCGCCAACCCGGCGGCGCTGGGGTTCGCGGACGCCGATAATCCCTATCTCCACTTCGACTACGCCACCGACGCCGGGCCGCCGCCGTCCGGACCCGCCTGCTATAGCGCCAGCACTTGCGATGCGGGCGAGCTGGCCCGCTTCGACCTTGCCGAAACGGCGCGTGAGCTGGGAGCGCGTTTTGCCGGCGCCCGCATCCTGGCTTGCCGCGACGCTGCGGCGCCGGACGTGGCGGGCGAGCCGTCGTGGTCCTGCAGCGGCGAGGCCGGCGCGCCGCTCGTGATCAAGCTCGGATGGCGCGAGCCCGACGAAGCGGCTGCATCGCCGCGGGTTGTGCTGGCGGTCGCGGGAGGCGGCGCATGAGTGCGCGGCGCCTTGGGCGCATGACGCCTGTGTGGTGCGACTGCCGCCGCGAGCGCGGGCTGACGCTGGCCGAGCTGCTGGTCGCGCTGACGGTGAGCCTGGCCGTGGTGCTGGGCGCCGGCCGCCTGCTCGGGCTGGCGGGCGAGGCTTACGCGGCGCAGACCGAAGCAGCGGCCATCGACGACGGCGGCCGCTACGCGCTCGAGCTGATCGCGCGGGCGGTGCGCCAGGCGGCCTGGTTTGATCCGGCGCAGGCGGGCGGCGACCCTGCCGTGCTGCCGGCGCACCTGGCCGGGCTCGACGCCCGTTCGCTGGCCAAGACCACGTTCGGCATCGACGCGCCCCAGCCGGATGCCGCGAATGGCAGCGACGTGCTGGCCTTGCGCTTTCCCGGCGCTGGGGCCGCGCCCGACGGCGACGGCAGCGTGCTCGATTGCGCCGGCTTCGCCCATCCGGAAGGCGAGGAGGGCTGGAGCATCTTCTACGTGGCCAGGAACGCCGACGGCGAGGCCGAGCTGCGCTGCAAATACCGCGGCACGTCCAACTGGGGTGCCGATGCGCTCGTCGGCGGCGTCGACGGCTTCCAGGTGCTGTACGGCGTCGACACCGACGACCCGCGCGACCATGTCGCCAACCGCTACCTGAATGCCGCCGCCATCGCCGGTCTCGACGCCGCACTCGGCCTGGGTGCCGACGTGGAAGCGCTGCACCGGCAGACGTACTGGAAACGCGTGGTCAGCGTGCGCATCGGCCTGCTGCTGCACGGCGCGCGGCCGACGCGGCGCGAGGGCGGGGCGCTCGGCTACGCACTGCTGGGCCCGGCGTATGGGGCGTCCGGCACGGTGGACGCCGATCCCGGCAGCGTGCTGCACGAAGCGGACATGCCGGCCGCGCTGCGGGCGCGCGAGCGGCGGCTGTTCACGGCGACGGTGGCCGTGCCGGCGGCGATGCCATGAAGCCCGTTTATTGCGCCACTTGTCGCTGGCGGAGGCAAGCCCGGCCACGCCTGCACGTGCACGCACGGCTTCACGGGCACCGGCGCTGGCACCCGCGACTGCGCCCACAACTGCGCCCACAACTGAGCCCACGTCAGCGCGGCCTGGCCCTGGTCTGCGCGCTGCTCCTGATGCTGGGTGCGCTGATCCTCGGCGTCTCCATTGCGCGTACCGCCTTCGGCTCGATGGCGGCGGCCCGGATGGAGCGCGAGCGCATGGTGGCGCGCGCGGCGGCCGGGATGGCCCTGGCCGACGCCGAGGCCGATATCGGCGGCACTACCCCGGCATCCTCGGCCCGCGCCGCCTGGTTCGCTGGCGCCAGCGGCGGGTTTGCCGACGGCTGCGGCACCGGCAGCCAGGATCTCGGCCTGTGCCTGCCGGCGGCAGCGCCCTTGCCGCCGGCGTGGCAGGCTGTCGATCTCGCTGCCGACGATGGCGCGCCGGTGGTGCCGTATGGCCACTACACCGGTGCCGTGCTGGCGACCGGCGGCATGCTGCCGGCGCGGCTGCCCGGCTACCTGATCGAAAGGCTGGCACTGCCCGGCGGCGCGCCGCCGCAGACCCTGTTCCGCATCACCGCCATCGGCTTCGGTACCCGCGCCACGACCCAGGTCGTGCTGCAGGCGATCGTGCGCAGGCCCACAGTTGCTCCGCCGCCCGCCAATGGCCAAAGCGGGCAAGGCGGCCAGGCCCAGCCAGCCACGCCCACTGATCCGCCGACGCCGGGCACGCCGGCCGGCACCGGTTCGCCGACCGGGCGCATCAGCTGGCGCGACATCCCGAATTGGCCCGAGCTGCACGCGCGGGCCCACCATTGAATCCAGATCGAGGAGACGGAATGAACAGGCGACACGGCTTTACCCTGGTCGAAATGCTGATCGTGCTGGCGATCATGGCGATCCTCACTTCGATCGCGTGGCCCAGCTATGCCGGCTATATCGTGCGCACCCGGCGCACCGAAGGGCAGGTGGCGCTGATCGAGGCGATGCAGCGCCAGGAGCGTTATTTTTCGCGGCACAACAGGTACATTCCGTTCTCGGCGGCATCGGAGGACGATGCCGAGGCCGCCGCCTTTTCGTGGTGGTCGGGCGACCGGGCGGCGCTCAGTGCCTATGAGCTGGACGCCTATGCCTGTCCCGGCCGCGCATTGACCGCCTGTATCGAGATCCGCGCCCGGCCCGGCACGCCCCGGGTCGACGCGCGTTTCCGCGATCCCGACTGCGGCGCACTGACGCTGGACAGCCTGGGCAACCACGGCGCGCAGGGCATGGCGGATGGGCAGGGCGCGGGTTCGACCGGGCGTTGCTGGCCATGAGCATCGCAGACATGCCGCAGCGCGGGCAACCGCGCCGGCGGGCCGGCCTGTCGCTGGTGGAAATGACGGTCGTGCTGGCCGTGGCGTCTCTACTGCTGGCGCTGGCGCTGCCGGAGCTTGCCGTGCTGGTGCGCCACCAGCAGCTGAAGAGCGCCAGCGGCGACCTGTTCGCCGCGCTCGGCCTGGCGCGCAGCCAGGCGCTGGCGCGCGGACAGACCGTCAAGCTGCTGCCGCGCGATCCGCTCGGCGCCGACTGGCGCCGTGGCTGGCGCGTGTTCGTCGACCGCGACGGCGACGGCCAGCCGGGGCCGGGTGACGACATCATCGCCGAGCACGATCCGCTGCCGCAGGGTGTGGCGGTCGCCTTTGCCTTCACCAGCCCTGCGCCGCCTTACTATATCGCCTACAATGGCGCCGGACGCAGCTGCAGCGACAGCAACAGCGCGGCGGCGCGCTACGGCACGCTGTCGCTGTTCCACGGCGGCGCGATCCGCCGTATTAAAATCAACATGCTGGGGCGGGCGCGCAGCTGCGATCCGGCGCGCGACGCGACCTGCGACGGCGCTCCGGCGCCGCCGGGATAGCCGCGGAATAGCCGCCGGCGCCGCCGACCGTACCCAGCCGACGCCGAAAGACACCGTGCAGACACCGAACAAGATCACCACCGACAGCGAAGGCATGGCGCTCGCCCTGGAATGGGCCGCCAAGGGCATGAGCATCACCGCGCCGAACCCGCGTATCGGCTGCGTGATCGTGCGCGATGGCGTGGTCATCGGCGCCGGCCATACCCAGCCGGCAGGCCAGGCGCATGCCGAGATCCAGGCGATGCGCGATGCCGAGCAGCGCGGCCATGACGTGCGCGGCGCCACCGCCTACGTCACGCTCGAGCCCTGCAGCCACTACGGCCGCACGCCGCCGTGCTCGAACGCGCTGGTGCAGGCCGGCCTGGGCCGGGTGGTGGCGGCGATGGTCGACCCGAATCCGCTGGTGGCGGGCCGCGGCATGGCGCAGCTGGAAGCGGCCGGCATTGCGGTTCGCCAGGGTGTGCTGGCCGAGCAGGCCTACGAACTGAACATCGGCTTCTTCACGCGCATGCGCCATGGCCGGCCCTGGGTGCGCCTGAAGACGGCGGCCAGCCTGGACGGCATGACGGCGCTCGACAGCGGCGAGAGCCAGTGGATCACCAGCCCGGAGGCGCGCGCCGACGGCCACGCCTGGCGCGCCCGCGCCAGCGCGATCCTGACCGGTATCGGCACCGTCAAGGCCGACGATCCGCAGCTGACCGTGCGCGGCGTCGCGGCGCCCGAGGGTTTCACCCCGGTGCCGCCGCGCCGCGTGATCGTCGACAGCCGCCTCGATATCGCCCTGGACGCGCGCATCCTGCAGGGCGAACCCTGCTGGATCGTGGCCGCCGTCCCGAATCCGGACAAGGAAACCGCGCTGCGCGCCGCCGGCCACGACATCATCCTGCTGCCGAACACCCACGGCAAGGTCGACCTGCCGGCGCTGATGCTGGAGCTGGGCCGGCGCGAGATCAACGAGCTGCACGTCGAGGCCGGCTCCAGGCTGAATGCCTCGCTGCTGCGCGAAGGCTGCGTCGACGAGCTGCTGGTCTACCTGGCCCCGAACCTGATCGGGCAGGGGCAGGGCATGTTCGCGCTGCCGCCGCTGGCGCGCCTGGACGACAAGCTCGCACTGCGTTTCCATGCCGTCAGCCAGGTCGGCCCGGACCTGCGCATCCTGGCGCGCTTTCCCGGCAAGCTTGAAAGCGCAAACGGGCAAACCTGAATCATCAATCGAGTCATCCAAGAAAAACTGAAGGAACTAGACGTATGTTTACTGGAATCGTCGCTGCCGTCGGCAGCATCAAGTCGGTCACCCCGCTGGCAGGCGGCAACGATGCGGGCGTGCGCCTGGCCATCGACGCCGGCGGCCTGCCGCTGGCGGACGTCGCGCTGGGCGACTCGATCGCCATCAACGGCGCCTGCATGACCGTGGTCGAGAAGGACGAAAGCGCCTTCACCGTCGACGTCTCGCGCGAAAGCCTGAACCGTACCGCCGGCCTCGACCAGCCGGGCGAGGTCAACCTGGAAAAGGCGCTGACCCTGGCCGAGCGCCTCGGCGGCCACTTGGTGTCGGGCCACGTCGATGGCCTCGGTGCCGTGCACAGCTTCGAGCAGGTCGGCGAATCGTACAAGCTGGTGGTGGATGCGCCTGCCGAGCTGGGCAAGTTCCTGGCCTATAAAGGTTCGGTGGTCGTCAACGGCGTCTCGCTCACCGTCAACGAGGTCGAGGACGTGGCGGCAAGCGGCGCCGGCAAGCCGGCCTGCTGCCGCTTCTCGATCAACCTGATCCCGCACACGATCGCCGTCACCACCCTGAAGCACCTGTCCGCCGGTGCCAAGGTCAACCTCGAGATCGACCTGATCGCGCGCTACGTCGAGCGCATGCTGAGCGCCGCCAAGGTCTGATGTCGCGGGCGCAAACGTGCCCGCCCGCGGCCATTTCGCGTAGACTGCCCGATGGCATTTGTTCATCGACAAGGACGTGAAATGAAACAGGTAAATACCAGGGAGATGGTGCGCGGCGCAGCGCTGGCCGGCGTGCTGGCAAGCTTGCTGTCCGCCGCCGGCCTTTGTTCCGCCGAGCCGGCCGCCATGCGCAGTTACCGCGCACTGGCGATGACGGCCGCCGGCGACCGCATCGCCGCCATCGAAACGGTGGACGGAGACAAGCGGGCGCCGCACGTGACGGTGCGCGAGACCGCCGGCGGCCGGATCGCCGCCACCTACGAGAGCGTCGCCTGCGGACAATGCCGCTTCGATGCACCGGCCTGGTCGCCCGATGGCAAGTCGATGGCCCTGATCGGGACCGATGCCAAGGCCGGCAGCGCCAGCGTGCTGGTGCTACGTGACGGCAAGCTGGTCACCATCGCCACCCTCAAAGGCGTCGCCAACACGGTGCGCTGGTCGCCGGACGGGCGCCAGCTGGCCTTCCTGGCCACCGTCAACGCCAAAAAGCTCACCGGCGCCGTGGAAGCGGGCGCGCGCCAGGTCGGCGAGATCGGCCTGGCGCAGGAAGAGGACGAACAGCGCATCGCGCTGGTTGGCGTCGATGGGCCGGCCGGCGCCGGGATGCGCCTGGTGTCCCCGGCCGACACCTTCATCTACGAATACGACTGGACGCCGGACGGCAAGGGCTTCGTCGTCACCAGTGCCAAGGGCAACGGCGATAACAACTGGTGGATCGCGACCCTGGGCCACGTCGATGCCGCCTCCGGCCGCCTGCGCGTGCTGGCGGCGCCGAAGATGCAGATGAACATGCCGCACGTGTCGCCGGACGGCCGTACGGTCGCCTTCATCGGCGGCCTGATGAGCGATTTCGGCTCGGTCGGCGGCGATGTCTTCACGGTGCCGATCGAGGGTGGCGCGGTGACCGATGTCACGCCGGGCTTCAAGGGCAGCTTCAACGGCATCAGCTGGCGCGGGGCGGCCCTGCTGGCCTCGGTGCAGGCCGGCGCCGACACCGGCATCGCCAGCATCGACCCGGCGGCGCGCAGCGCCCGCCTGCTGTGGCAGGCGCCGGTCTCGGCGTCCGGCGCGCGCGATGGCCGTTTCGTGTTCAGCGCCGACGGCAAGGTCGCGGCCTCGGTCCACGAGGATTACGAGCATGGCCCGCGCATCGTCGCCGGCCCGCTGGCCGCGCTGGCGCCGGTCACCCATGACAACGACGGGTTCGCGCCGCAGGTCAAGGCGCGCAGCATTGCCTGGACCAACGAAGGCTTCAACGTGCAGGGCTGGCTGGTCGGACCGCGCACGGTGGAGCCGGGCCGGAAATATCCGATGATCGTGCAGGTGCACGGCGGCCCGGCGGCGGCCGTCACGCCGCGCTACGTGTCGGGCGGCGAGGGCGGTAACAACCTGGTGCGCGCGCTCGTCGACAAGGGTTATTTCGTGTTCTTCCCGAACCCGCGCGGCAGCTATGGCCAGGGCCTGGCGTTCTCCAGCGCCAACAAGCGCGATTTCGGCGGCGGCGACTGGCGCGACATCCTGGCCGGGGTCGACGCCGCCATCCGCCAGGCACCGGTGGATGGTGCGCGCCTCGGCCTGATAGGCCATTCCTACGGCGGCTTCATGACCATGTGGGGCGTGACCCACAGCCAGCGCTTCAAGGCGGCGGTGGCCAGTGCCGGCATCGCCAACTGGATCAGCTACTACGGCCAGAACGGTATCGACCAGTGGATGGTGCCCTTCTTCGGAGCCACCATGTACGACGATCCGGCGATCTATCGCGCGGCCTCGCCGATCGAGTCGATCAAGTCGGCGACCACGCCGACGCTGGTGATGGTCGGCGAGCGCGACGTCGAGTGTCCACCGGCGCAGTCGCAGGAGTTCTGGCACGGGTTGAAGGCGCAGGGGGTGCCGACCGCACTGGTGATCTACGAGGATGAGGGCCATGCGATCCGCAAGCCGGAGCACGTGGCCGACCAGCGGGTAAGGGTGCTGGCCTGGTTCGACAAGTATTTGCAATAATGTGAACAAAGGCACGGCGGGCGTCAGCGCCCGCGACATACCATGACTACCCAGCAAGATAGAAAGCGGATCCATTGGAATCCGCGTCCCCGCAACAGGCCAGGCCTGCACCTGAAAACCGAAAAGCTGCCTTACCAGCGGCCGATCATCTCCCAACTACGCTTCAGTGCGAGCGCCCTGATGGTTGCCGAACGCATCGACGTGAAAGCGCTGTCCGGCTTCGAGATCATTGCCAAGTCACCGTTCCTGGTGCGGCTCGGAAAGAGCGGCGTGGCCGCGATTTTCCGCTACGGCGCCGTGGTGCTGTTCAATGCTTCGGGCGATGAAAAGACGCGCCTGCTGGAGGCGATCCGCGCGCATGCGTCCGGCGCCGGCGACCATGGCGCCGAGGAAAGTGCCGTGGTCGATGTCGATCCGGAGGAAGAAGAAGGACCGTCGGGGCAATATATCAAGATTAAGAATGCCGACCGGCTGCGCCTGCAGCTGATTGCCGAGGTCATGGCCAAGGCGACCATGCTGTCGTTCCAGGAGCGCCAGGCCGGACGCGATTTCGACCGCAGCGAACCGCTGGCGCGCGACCTGGCCGAAGACGGGCGTTTTTCCGCCAAGCCATCCGAGCTGCTCAAGGCGGTGGGCAGCATGTTGCTCGCCGAAAGCCGCCTGAACGGCAGGGCGGGCGTGCTCGACCGTCCAGATCTGCTGTGGGACAACCCCGGGCTATCGGGCCTGTATGCCAGGCTGGAAGGTGATTATGAATTGCATGACCGCGCGCTGACCCTCGATCGCAAGCTGACGACGCTGTCGCACACGTCGGAGACCCTGGTCGAGACGATGCGCTACCACAGCTCGCACCGGCTCGAACTCGCGATCCTGCTGCTGATCTTTGTCGAGCTTTGCCTGGCGCTGTACGGGCACTTCAGCCACGAAATGCCGTGAGCTGCATTAAAGCGAGCTCATGACGGTGTCCCGCACCGCGGGACAGCCGTTCGGACAACCCGATGCACCGTTGAATGAACACGACAGCGCCTAGGGCGCCGCAGCCGGCACCCTAGCCCCTGCCGGTGCAGCGGTTTCCGGATTCAACACCACCTGTACGTAATTCTCCGGCGTCAGGTAACGCTGCGCGGTGCGCTTCAGGTCCGCCACGCTCAGCGACTGCACTTCCTTGTCGACACTGAGGATCGTGCCCGGGTCGGTGCCCTCGGTCAGCGAGGTCTGCAGCACCGCCAGCCAGTACCCGTTTTCCTGCAGCGACTTGCGGTAGGTCTGCAGCCAGTTGGCCTTGACCTTGTCGAGGTCGCCCTGGTCCGGGCCCTGGTTGCGCACCCGCTCGATTTCGGCAAAGGTTGCCTGCAGCACCTTGTCGACGTTCTTCGGGCCGGTCGGCAGGGTCACGCCGACCGTGTAGTGGGCATAAGGCACGCGCGTCATCGACCCTTCCATGCCGCCGCCGTAGATCAGGCCCAGCTTTTCGCGCAGCACGTCGATGATGCGGATGTTCATCACCTCGGTCAGCGCCGACAGGCGCAGTTCTTCCATGTCGCTCACCTCGGCCGGGCCGGTGAAGGTCAGCGACACCGTGCTCTTGTCCTCCAGGCCGCTCTTCACCTCGCGCTTGACCACGCCCTTGACCGGACGCAGGCCGAGGTCGCGGTAGGCGGTCGGGATGGCGGGCGTCGGCAGGCTGCCGAGGTAGGTCGCCAGCAGCGGCTTGATCGCTTCGACGTCGAAGCTGCCGACCAAAATGAATGTCAAGTCCTTCGCGCTCGAGAAGCGCTGGCGGTAGATGGCGATCGCGCGGTCGAGGTCGATGCGGGCGATGTCTTCCGGCCGCAGCGCGCGCGGCGCCCGCGGATTGTTGCCGTACAGCGTGGCGACCAGGGTGTCGCCGAACAGCGCGCCCGGCTGCGACTGGCGGTTACGCGCCAGCTCCATCTGCTTGCCGATGAAGGATTGATACAGGCCCTCGTCGCGCCGCACGCCGGCGAACTTCAGCCATGCCATCTGCAGCATGGTCTCGACATCGGCGGCGCCGGCGGCGCCGGCCACGACGTCGGTGTTGCTGCCGAGGCCGGCATTGACGGCGGCCGCCTTGCCGGCCAGTACCTTGCGCAGGTCAAGCGGCGAGAAATCCTTCAAGCCCATCGCGGCGACGATGGTGTCGGCATAGCGCGCGCTGAACATGTCCTTGTCGTCGAACAGGCTCTGGCCGCCGAAACGCGCGGCGCTCATCAGGACCTGGTCGTTGCGGAAGGTGGTCGGCTTCAGGATCACCTTGACGCCGTTCGACAGGGTCAGGTGGGTCAGGCCGAGATGGGCGTCGACGGAGGTCGCCACGATGCGGCCCGGTGCCGGCGGCTTGTCCATCAGCGCGCCGGCCACCGCCTTTTCGTCGTGGGCGCGTACCTCGCTGCGTTCCGCGGTGGTCACCGCGGCCAGCAGTTCGGCGCCGGTCGGCAGTGCGCTCCCGGCCTCGCCTTTGGCCTGTGATGGACCGGTGTAGATCACCAGCTTGCCCGAGTCGGCCGGGATGGTGGCGCGTGCATAGGCATTGATTTCGTCGAGGCCGATACCGGGGCCGAGTTCGGTGACGTAGCGGTATTCGGCGTCGATGCCGGGAATCGATTCGCCTTCCAGGAAATTGCGCATGAGTTCGTCGGCATGGACCGACGAGTCGGTCTTGTCGCGCTCGTTCCAGGCGCGCGCGTAGGTGCGCATCATGGTTTTCTTGACACGCTCCAGTTCGGCCGCCGTGAAACCGTAGCGCCGTGCGCGTTCGTTTTCCTGCACCAGCGCATCGATGGCAGCCGTGGCGCCGCCGGCGGCCAGCGAGGCCGCGGCATTGTACGAGCGGTAGCGCGGCGTCAGGCGGCCGAGTGCGCTGCTGGCGCCGAGGAAGGGTGGATTTGGCAATTGCGCCAGTTCTTGCAGGCGCGCGTTCAGCATGCCGCTGAACAGTGCTTCGACCAGTTGCTCGCGGTAGCCGCCGACCGTTTCCCGTTCCTGGAACGGTTGTACCGGATAGCGGATCAGGATCCCGGCGGGGCCGGCTTCGCGGTCGGTCACGACCAGCGCTTCGGCGTCGGTCCGCGCCGGAATCGCGGCGTAGTTGCGCGGGCGTTCCTGGGCCGGGTTCTTCAGACCATCGAAATGTTTTTTAATTAATTTCTCGGCCTCGGCCGGGGCGATGTCGCCGACCACCACCACCGCCATCAGGTCGGGCCGGTACCAGTCGCGGTAGAAGCGGCGCAGCGCCTCCGGCTTGAAGTTGCGCAGCGTGTCTTCCTGGCCGATCGGCAGGCGCTCGGCGTAGCGCGAGCCGTTATAGATCTTCGGCATCAGCACTTTCTGCATGCGGTCGCCCGCACCTTTGCCGAGGCGCAGTTCCTCGAGGATGATGTCGCGTTCCTTGTCGATGTCGGCATCGTTCAGGGTCAGGCCCTGAGCCCAGTCCTGCAACACCAGGAAGGCCTTGTCGACGGCTTGTTTGTTCTCCGACGGGACCGGCAGGACATAGACGGTTTCGTCGAAGCTGGTATAGGCGTTCAGGTCGGCGCCGAACTTGACGCCGGTCGACTGCAGGTAGGACACCAGCTCGTGCTTCTTGAAGTGGCGCGAGCCGTTGAAGGCCATATGCTCGGTGAAGTGGGCCAGGCCGCGCTGGTCCTCGTCTTCGAGGATCGAGCCGGCTTTCACCACCAGGCGCAGCTCGAGCTTGTTTTCCGGCTTGCGGTTGGGCTGGATGTACCAGGTGAGGCCGTTGGCCAGCTTGCCGACCTTGACCTGGGGACCGATCGGCAGCGGATCGTTCAGATTGAGCGGCGCCAGCCGGGGAAGCGCCGGCTTGCGCGTTGCCGGCGTGGCGGCGGCCGGTGTACGTGCCTGTGCGATCGTGGGGGCGGTTGCGGACAGCGACAGCAGCGCGACGGCGGCCAGGCGGATCAGGGTACGGCCAAAACGGGGAAGCATGCGGCGCTGTCCTTTTGCTTAAAAATCCATTCTACCTTGCATTCAGGACTGGACAGTTGTGTACAAGCAGCTAAATGCAAGCCGGATGCGGCCGAGCCCCGGTAAATCCTTTAAAATAGCGGATTCACCTGGCCAGGTGCACAGACCACCGGCCGCTGTCCCCGTACCAAGGAATCCCGCATGTCCATCTCCACTACTCAGGAAATCGTCGACGAACTGCGCGCCGGGCGCATGGTCATTCTGGTCGACGAGGAAGACCGCGAAAACGAAGGCGACCTGGTCCTGGCCGCCGATTTCGTCACGCCGGAAGCGATCAACTTCATGATCCGCCACGCGCGCGGCCTGGTCTGCCTGACGTTGTCGGAAGAGATCTGCGACCGTCTCGAATTGCCGATGATGACCACCCGCAACGGCACCTCGTTCGGCACCAATTTCACGGTGTCGATCGAAGCCGCCGAGGGCGTCACCACCGGCATTTCGGCGGCCGACCGCGCGCGCACCATCCAGGTGGCCGTGGCCAAGGACGCGAAGCCGGAAGACCTGGTGCAGCCGGGCCACATCTTCCCGCTGCGCGCGGTGAAGGGCGGGGTGCTGATGCGTGCCGGCCATACCGAAGCCGGCTGCGACCTGACCGAGATGGCGGGCTTGAGCCCGGCCTCGGTGATCTGCGAGATCATCAAGGAAGACGGCACCATGGCGCGCCTGCCCGACCTGCTCGAGTTCGGCAAGGAGCACGACATCAAGATCGGCACCATCGCCGACCTGATCCATTACCGCAGCCAGACCGAGAGCCTGGTCGAGCGCGTGGCCGAGCGCCCGCTGTCCACCGTGCACGGCGAGTTCCGCCTGGTCGCCTTCCGCGACAAGCCGAGCGGCTGCGCCCACCTGGCGCTGGTGCACGGCGAGCCGGCGCAGGACGAGGAAGCCCTGGTGCGGGTGCACCAGCCGGTGTCGATCATCGACCTGCTGGACAACGGCACCACGGCGCACTCGTGGAACCTGGCGTCGTCGATGCAGGCGATCAAGGCCGCGCAGTCGGGCGTCATCGTGCTGCTGAACTGCAGCGAGACGGCCGAGCAACTGTTC
>JAKOOD010000053.1 GCA_022701635.1 Burkholderiaceae bacterium
CCGGGTGGGGTGGGTGACCGGTTGCCGCTGTGCTTCAGCGGTCTTGTGCCAGCGCGGTCGGGCGCTGGACACCGGCGGGGTGCCGCTGCGCCAGGATGGCGCCGGCGATTTTTTCGGCCATCATGATGGTCGGAATATTCGTGTTGGCGGACGGCAGGCGCGGCATCAGAGAGGCATCCACCACGCGCAGGCCGGCGACCTTGTGCACCCGGCCTTCGCTGTCGGTGACGGCGCTCCGGTCGTGCGCCGGTCCCATGCGGCAAGTGCCGCTGGCGTGCCAGACGCCGAACACGCTCTTGCGGATGAAGGCATGCAGGGCGGCCTCGTCGGCCACCAGCGAGGCGACGGTCTGGCCGCCGGTGAGGAAGCGGTCGACCAGCCAGCGCCGCAGCGGGGCCGGGGTGTCGAGCCCCAGGCCCAGGATTTTGGTCAGCCAGGCGTTCGCCGGGGTGTAGCGGCTCAATGCCTTGACGCGCGGCGAGAAGGCGGCCGGGAAGAAGTCGGCGTCGTGCCGGTGCAGTGCGGTCTGCTGCACCACCTCGGCCAGGCGGCGCACGCCGATCGCCATCCGCTGCAGGTCGCGTTCGTCGTCCAGCAGGTTGAGCGCGATGTCGGCCGGCGCCATCGGGTCGTTCGAGGCCAGCTGCACGCGGCCGCGCGAATACGGCCGGTTACACCACAGGAAGAACAGGCCGAGGCGGTTGCCCAGCGCATGCCAGGCGGCGCGCGTGGCGCTCGACATGTACATGTCCGAGCCCTCGCAGGCAGCCAGTCCCGAGGAAAAGCGGGCCGCCGTCATGCTGGCGCGGCGGCGCGCCAGCGGCATGCGGAATGCGGGGTCGAGGAAATGGCAGAAGGTCAGCGACGGGTGGTCCTGCAGGTTGCGCCCGACGCCGGGGAGGTCGGCGGCCACCGGGATCGCGAGCCGCTGCAGCATGGGACCGTCGCCGATCCCGGCATGCATCAGCAGCACCGGCGACTGCAGCGCGCCGGCCGAGACGATGACCTCGGCGCCATCCAGGCGCAGGCGGTTGCCGTTGCCGTCGACCGCCATCACGCCTTGCGCGGTATGGCCGTCCATCAGGATGCGCTCGACGCGCATGCCGGCGACGATACGCAGGTTGGGGCGGGCGCGGGCGGCGCTGTCGAGGTAGGCCGAGGCCGTGGTCACGCGGGTGTCGTCGATGTTCGAGAACGCCGCCGGGAACATGCCGTCGCCGAACTGGGCGTTCTGGTCGTCGAAGTAGGGCAGGCCGCTGCCGCGCAGGCCGTCCGCGAACGCGTGGCAGAAGCGCGGCCACGCGGTCGGAAAGATGCGGCGGATGGCCACCGGGCCGGCATCGCCGTGCAGCGGCGCGGTGCCGAAATCGAGGTCGCGCTCGAGCCGGCGGAACCACGGCAGCACCTCCGACCAGGACCAGCCGGCGGCGCCCGACGCGGCCCAGTCGTCGTAGTCGCGCGGCAGGCCGCGGTTGGCGGCCTGCACGTTGATGCTGGAGCCGCCGCCCATGACGCGGCCCTGTTCGTACACCTTGAGCGGGGCCGAATTGGTGGCGCGCGCCTTCAGCTGCGGCCAGATGAAGCGTTCGCCGCAGAACACCGGCATCGGGTAGCTGTCGCGGATCTCGGCGGGTACCGCGCCGGGCGGCGTGTCGGGACCGGCTTCGACCAGCGCCACGCGCAAGGCCGGATCCGCCGACAGGCGGTTGGCTAGCACGCAGCCGGCGGAACCGCCGCCAATGATCACATAATCGAAGCGCTCGTGGGCAGCCTGCATTCTTGTCTCCTGCTGTTCTGATGCGCAGCCGGTGAATGCCCGGATTGCCACGCTGTTGCCATAGCATAGCGTGCATCAACCATCTATTCTAATAATGTTTATTTATGCTAAATATCAGAATAGCTGATGACCCGATGTCATCCGGAAACGGGCGTATGGGTGGTGATGAAGCGGCCGGCCGCCTCGATGACGCGGTCCGGCGCGTCGCGGTGCGGCGAATGGCCGCAGGCCGGCAGCACCAGCACCTGCGCCTGCGGCACCAGGCGTGCGATCCCTTGCACCTGCGCCAGCGTGCCGTACTCGTCGTCCTCGCCCTGGATGGCGAGCAGCGGCACGCCGATGCGCGCCATCTCGGCACGGATGTCCCAGCTGCGGAAGGCCGGGTCGAGCCAGACGTCGTTCCAGCCCCAGAACGCCGAGTCGACGTCGGCATGATGGCGCGCCAGCCGTTCGCGCAAGTGGCCGGCGAGATAGGCGGCGCGGGCCTCGCCGATCGAGGCGATCGACAGGTCCTCGACGATGATGTGGGGCGCGGCCACGATGACGCCGCTCAGCCGCTCGCCATGGCGCGCCGCCAGCAGCAGGGCGATCGAGGCGCCGTCGCTGTGGCCGAACAGCCAGGGTTTTACCAGGCCCAGCCTGGCCAGCAGCGCCGGCACGACTTCCCAGGCCTGCTGTTCCATGAAGTCGAGCGGCCAGCGCTCGTCATGCGGGCGCGCGGTGGAGCGGCCGTAACCGTAGCGCGAGAACACCA
>JAKOOD010000054.1 GCA_022701635.1 Burkholderiaceae bacterium
TGCCCTGGAAGGCGCGCGCATCGGTCAGGCCGCCGTTCGACTGCATGAACTGCAGGTTCACGCCGGGCAGCTCGCCCGCCACCTGGTCGACGTAGCGGCGCAGGATCGGCGACAGGTAGGCGTCGACCACGGTGGTGTCGCCGCGCGCCACCAGTTTCATCAGCGGACTGACCGAATGCGAACTCGAGACCTGGGTGAAGCCGAGCTCGCGCGCGATGCGTGCCAGCGCCGCTTCGTGGCCGGTGTAGCGGTAGCCGTGCATGAAGACGATGGCCAGCGCGCGCAGGCCGTCGTCGTAGGCCTGCTGCAGGGCGCGCCGGGCCGCTTCCTGGTCGAGCGCCTGCACGACCTCGCCGTGGGCGCCCATGCGCTCGTCGATCTCGATCACGCGCCCATACAGCAGCTCGGGCAGCACGATGTGGCGGTCGAACAGGCGCGGCCGGTTCTGGTAGGCGATGCGCAGCGCGTCGCGGAAGCCGCGCGTGATCGCCAGCGCGGTCGGCTCGCCCTTGCGTTCGAGCAGTGCGTTGGTGGCGACCGTGGTGCCCATCTTGACCGCCTCCACTTGCCCCCCGGGGATGGCGTCGCCGGGCTGCAGCCCGAGCAGGTGGCGGATGCCGGCCACGGCGGCGTCGCGGTACTGTTCCGGATTCTCGGACAGCAGCTTGTGGGTGACCAGGCCGCCGTCGGGGCGGCGTGCAACGATGTCGGTGAAGGTGCCGCCGCGGTCGATCCAGAACTGCCAGTCCATGCCTGTCTCTGCCATCCATGTCTCCATTCTGTCGCTGGCCCTATTGTAGTCGCGTGCAGCATGCCGGACCGATTTTAGCGAAAATGCATGTCTACCCTTTTCATCGGACTTTGCATGGATACCCAGCTCTACAGCGTCGCCCAGATCCGCGCCATCGAACAGGCAGCCCAGGCCGGCCTGCCGCCGGGCACCCTGATGCGGCGCGCCGGCGCGGCCGCGGCTTCCCTGGCGCTCGCGTTACTGAAAAGCCGCCCGGCCGGCACGGTGCTGGTGCTGGCCGGTCCTGGCAACAACGGCGGCGATGCGCTCGAAGTGGCAGCCAACCTGGCCGCAGCCGGTTGCGCGGTCGAGGTAGTGCACCTGGCCGGCGGCGCACCGTCGCCGGAAAGCCAGGCGGCGCTGGAACACGCGCGCGGCGCCGGCCTGCGCTTCATCGACGCCGTCGCGGCCGATGCGCAGTACGCGCTGGTAGTCGACGGCCTGTTCGGCATCGGCCTGACCCGCCCGCTCGACGGCCAGGCGCGCCAGCTGGTCGAACAGGTCAACATCATGCGTGGCGCGGTGCTGGCGCTGGACGTGCCGAGCGGCCTGGATGCCGATACCGGCGCCGTCGTCGGTCCCAACGGCGTGGCGGTCGCCGCGACCCACACCATCACCTTCCTCGGCGACAAACCGGGGCTGCATACCGGCGACGGCGGCGACTACGCGGGCCGGGTGAGCGTCGACCTGCTCGACGTCGCGCTGCGCGAAGCGGCGCAGGTCCGGTGCAATACGCCGGCGCTGTTCGGCGCCTGCCTGGCGCCGCGGCGGCGCAATTCGCACAAAGGCACCTTTGGCGACGTGGCGGTGCTGGGTGGCGCGCCGGGCATGCTGGGCGCCGGCCTGCTGGCCGCGCGCGGCGCGCTGTTCGCCGGTGCTGGCCGGGTGTTCCTGGCGGCCCTCGAGACCGCGCTGGGCGTCGATCCGCTGCAGCCGGAAATCATGCTGCGCGACGCGGCCGGCTTCGCCTTCGAACAGCGCACCGTGGTGGCCGGCCCGGGCCTGGGCGACGCCAGCCAAGCCATGCGCCTGCTCGGCAAGGTGATCGACGGCAGCGGGCCCCTGCTGCTCGATGCCGACGGCCTGAACCTGGTGGCGGCCAGCCCCGACCTGCAGGCGCGCCTGGCCCGTCACGACGGGCCCGTGGTGCTGACGCCGCACCCGCTGGAAGCGGCGCGCCTGCTCGGTGTGACCGCCGCCATCGTGCAGGCCGACCGCATCGAAACCGCACGCGAACTGGCGCAACGCCTGAATGCGGTGGTGGTGCTGAAAGGCGCCGGCAGCGTGATCGCGCGCCAGGATGGCGAGGTCGCGATCAACCCCACCGGGAATCCCGGGCTGGCGACCGGCGGCAGCGGCGACGTGCTGGCCGGCGTGTGCGGCGCCCTGCTGGGGCAAGGCTGGCCGGCGTGGGAAGCCGCACTGGGTGCGGTGTGGCTGCATGGGGCCGCGGCGGACCGGCTGGTGGCGGATGGCACCGGGCCGATCGGCCTGACGGCGGGCGAGCTGCCGCGCGCGATCCGGGCCGAACTCAATCGGCTGGTGGCGGACAGCGCAGCAAGGTCGTACTAAGCCTCCAGGCGCCCCGCCGCGATGGTTAGGGTCCGCCCGCAGCGCGCCGCCATCGCGGGATCGTGCGTGACCAGCACCAGCGTCGAGCCGCGCTCGCGGTTCAGTTCGAACATCAGCTGGATGACCGCTTCGCCGGTGGCGGCGTCCAGGCTGCCGGTCGGTTCGTCGGCGAATAGCAGCGGCGGCTCGGTGACGAAGGCGCGCGCCAGCGCGACGCGCTGCTGCTCTCCGCCGGACAGGTATTTCGGATAGTGGCGCAGCCGGCTGCCCAGACCGACGCGGCCGAGCATGGCTTCGGCCTTGCCGCGGGCATCGGCGTCGCCGCGCAGCTCCAGCGGCAGCATCACGTTTTCGACGGCGGTCAGGTGCGCCAGCAGCTGGAACGACT
>JAKOOD010000059.1 GCA_022701635.1 Burkholderiaceae bacterium
CGCCCTGCTTGTTCGGACGCGCGTAGTAATCCAGGATGAAGATCGCCAGCTGCTTGCCGTTGGCGTCGAACACGTCGAAGGTGCGCACGTCCGGGTCGTACACCGGCAAGTCCTTGCGCTCCTTGAAGCTGATGCCGAATTCCTTGTTCGCGGCAAAGAACACGCCGTTCTGCACCACGTTGTTCAATTCAAAATACGGCTTCAGCTGGCTCTCGTCGAACGCATATTTCGCCTGGCGCACCTTGTCGGTGTAGAACGCCCAGTCGTGCGCGGCAACCTGGAAGCCACCCTTTTCGGCATCGATCACCTTCTGGATCTCCGTGGCTTCCTTCTTCGCGTTGTCGACGGCCGGCTTGGCCAGTTCGCTCAGCAGCTTGTTGACGGCTTCCGGGGTCTTGGCGGTTTCCTCTTCCAGCGAATAGGCGGCATAGGTCGGGTAGCCGAGCAGCGCCGCCTTTTCGGCGCGCAGCCTGGCCAGGCGCTGCACCAGCGTGCGGCTGTCGAATTCGCCGCCGCGGCTGCCGCGCGCCAGCGACGCCGCCATCAGGCGCTCGCGCGTGGCACGCTTGGTCATCAGGGCCATCGGTGGCTGGATCGTCGTGTTCACCAGCGCGATCGCATACTTGCCGTCGAAGCCGCGCTTCTTGGCTTCCGCCGCGGCGGCATCGATGTCGGCGTCCGGCAGGCCGGCCAGTTCGGCACGGGTATCCACCACCAGCGCCGAGGCATTGGCTTCCTTCAGCACGTTCTGCGCGAACTGCGATTGCAGGCCGGCGATCTCGCCGTTGTAGGCTTTCAGCTTGTCCTTGTCGGCGCTGGACAGGTTGGCGCCGGCGCGCACGAAATCGCGGTGGTAGCGCTCGACCAGGTGCTTCGATTCGGCGTCGAGTTTCAGGCTGTCGCGCTTGTCGTAGACCGTCTTCACGCGCTGCCACAGCTTGGCGTTCATGAAGATCGCGTCATGGTGCGCGGCCAGTTTCGGCGACATCTCGCGGTCGATCGCATCCAGCGCGTCGTTCGTGTTCGCGCCCTGCAGATTCGAGAAGGTGACCGACACGCGCCCCAGCAACTGGCCCGAACGCTCCAGCGCGACGATCGTGTTCTCGAAGGTCGGCGCAGCCTTATTGGCGGCGATCGCATCGACTTCGCGCAACTGCTCGCGCATGCCGGCGTCGAAGGCCGGCTTGAAGTGCTCGTCCTTGATCTTGTCGAAGGCCGGATAGTGGAAGGGCAGCGAGCTGACTTTGGCGAAGGGGTTCGATGCGTCGAGGGAAGCGCCGGCGGGGATGGGTGCGGCGATCGCTGCCTGTGCCAGCGCAGCGGTGGCAGCGGCAGCAACGATGAAACTGTAAGGACGATTCATTGGATCTTTCACGGACATGAAAAAAACACTGCCGGGGAGCGGACCCGGCAGCATGCGCGCGAAGATCATAGCAAAGTTATTGCCGCATCGTCACATTCGATGGGCGGCCAGTTCACGTTTTCTGCCGGCCCTCCTCGCTGACTTTTTTCTCGATGCGCCGGTCCGGAATCAGCCACATGATGGCCACGCCGACATACACCAGGAAGCCGAGCCAGGCCGCGAACCAGGACACGGCAATGCCGACCAGGTACAGGACGAGGGAGATCTTGCCCTTGCGATCGTCGCCGATCGCTTCGGCCAGCTTTGCATTCTTGTCGTGGTGCTGGATCAACCTGCGCACCAGCAGCGAATACGCCATCGCGCACATGAACAGCACGATGCCGTAGGCGACGGTAGGCGCGGTCTCAAAATGGTTTTCACCGGTCCAGGCGGTGACGAAGGGAATCAGGGAAAGCCAGAACAGCAGGTGCAGGTTGGCCCACAGGATGCTGCCGCTGACTTCTTCGACGGCATGCAGCATGTGGTGGTGGTTGTTCCAGTAGATACCGACGTAGATGAAGCTGAGCACGTAGCTCATCAGGATGGGCCACAGCGGTATCAGCGCCTTGAAATCGGCTTCGTGCGGGACTTTGAGTTCCAGCACCATGATGGTGATGATGATGGCGATGACGCCGTCGCTGAAGGCTTCTAGGCGGTTTTTACCCATCCGATTCTTCCCTTCGACCTGTCCAGTTTCGCTTCAAACCGCTGAATCAATGATATACATGCGCTTCTTCCCGCTTCGCGGGCCCAACGCTCCGCCTCACGGATGTCTGGCTCAAGTCGCTCCAGTGCAGCTTGGTCCCAATATTGCCGAACCTCGCCTAAAGGTAAAGCATCTGTCTCGGAATCGATAGCCGTGAAAATTCCCATCCGCATCGACAATATCGTAGCCGAGTTCGCGCAGAAGAGGCCGGAGTGCCCGAGAACCCAGCAAGAAGCTCATGCGCTCGTCGAGCATCTTCGATGCCGTCTCGATTACGGCAAGACGGCAGGACTGCAAATAGTCCTCCCGACTCATATTTTCACGCACAATGACTCCTGTATAGATATGGGTGATTCCCATACTGGAGTTTGTTCCAGTAGACACCGCGGTAAATACAACTGCGCACCCAGCGCATGAGGACAGGCCCCCAGATTTATCGGCTCTGGTCCAAGATAACATTCATATTCAGCCAGACGCAGCCCATGGAAAGCAGCGCAATCAAGGCCATACCGAAAGCAGTTTTTTGCAGCTCATCTCGCCACGAAAGGGTTCATGGGTTTGCTGCGACAGCATCGTCGATGTCACTGTAGATCTCAAAGCCCAGATGAATTCCACGCTCACCCAATAATGCCAAGACATCGGGTGCCAGAGACAAGCCCTCGCTGCTTCCTTTCATGAAAAGGCCGCAATAGATATCGACTTCAAACCGTTGTATAAGCCGCTTCCAGGCATCCGGATCGGGCTCCACCTGCGACAGCAGCCACCGAACCTGTCCGTTGATATCTTCCGGTTCCGCCTTGGTCGCGTTCAGCAGCCAGTTCCCACACTTGACGACGCGTTCGCGCCCGGACTGGTATCGAATTACCTCACCTGTCCTGTGCGCCGCCGTCGGCGCGCAGCGCAGGATGTGCGTTATCTCATCCGGCTCTAAACCATCTCCGAACAGACGCAGGCAGGCTGCCGAGTGATGAACTTGCGACATGACTATTCCTATAGCCGATTGTGGGTTTTCTCAACTTGTGTGCGCAACAAGCTCATGCCGAGAAGTCCCTAGCATGCCGCACCTTGCCCATCGGGTGCAATTCATTTAATTTGGCGGCTTTTCCGACAGACTGCCCGAACCTTCTTATGACTGCTGAGGAATCGGCTCCAGGTACTTGTCGAAGTTCGCAATGAAATCGTCGAGATTTTCGGCCATCATCTGGCGGAACTGCTCGGTGAAATAATCCAGCGCCCTTTCCTTTTCGGGCTTCATGTTTTCCGCACTGCCGGTGCCATTGGCAACGATGAAGGCATTGAAGCGCGCCGCCGCATACATGGTGGAGGCCGTGACGTGGTTCGGATCGGCGGCGTCGCACTGGGCGTTTGCCGTATTGATAATGGCGTTGACGCGCTCCCAAAACGCCTGGTCGGGATTGTTGTTGCTCATGGTTTCACGATGGAGGGGTGGTTGAGGTAGGCGGCCACTGTAGCATACGCAAGATGTTGGGCAGCCGCCGACCGGACGGGAAGGCATTGCCATTTCCGGCCCAACAAACGGCGCTGCCGGCGCTGCGTAGCACGCCCTTGTGCGGCACTGGCATGCATCCCGCAATCGTCTGCAGCGCGCCCGGCGCCATGCCTGGCCATGTCACACCATCGAGGAGATGGAAAGGGATACACTGACGATGGCGGACCTGCCGGTTGCTACGGCACTCGACAAGCGCCGGATGGCGGTGTGCTGGGCGGCATGGGGCGCACGC
>JAKOOD010000068.1 GCA_022701635.1 Burkholderiaceae bacterium
GCCGATCCCCGGCGTGCCCTTCGATGCGCGCGTGGTCGAGATGCCGCAGCAGGATCCGGGCTTCGACTTCAAGGGCCATTTGCACACCCTGTACGACAGCCGCTGGCTGATCGGCGGCATCACCGCCCTCATCACGCTGGTGGCGGTGCTGTACGCGCTGGTCGCGAAGCCGGTGTACGAAGCCAACCTGATGATCCACGTCGAAGAGGAAAGCCCGAACGCGTCGAAGAACATCCTGAGCGAAGCCTCGTCGCTGTTCGAGACCAAGAAGGCCGCGATCGCCGAAATGGAGCTGCTGCGCTCGCGCATGGTGGTATCGCGCGCGGTCGACAACCTGCAGCTGACCATCGACGTGCGGCCTAGCTATTTTCCGATCGCCGGCTTCTGGTTTGCCAAGCAGAACGGCAGTGCCTTGTCGGAGCCGGGGCTGTTCGGCTACGGCGGCTATGCCTGGGGCGGCGAAAAGGCCGAAGTCTCGCTGTTCGAGGTGCCCGACGCCTGGCTCGGACGCGCGTTCACGCTGACCGCGCTGGGCAGCAAGCGCTTCCGCTTTTCCGGAGGCGGCCAGCGTATCGTGTTCGATGGCGACGTCGGCCTGCGCTACCGTGTGCCGACGCCCGAAGGCGTGATCGAACTGAAGGTCGACCGCATGGCCGCCAATCCCGGCGCGCGCTTCCAGCTGCGCCGGATGTCGAGCCTGGCCATGATCCAGGCGATCCAGAACACGCTGGTGATCGCCGAGCAGGGCAAGCAGTCCGGCATCATCGAAGTCAAGCTGCAGGGCGAGAACGCGCGCCGTACCCATGCCGTGCTGAGCGAGATCGGGCGCGAGTACATGCGCCAGAACCTGGCACGCAAGACCGAGGAAGCCGAGAAATCGCTGGCCTTCCTGAACCAGCAGCTGCCCATCCTCAAGCGCCAGCTGGAGCAGGCCGAAGACCGCTACAACCAGTTCCGCAACGCCCACGGCACCGTCGACCTGCAGGAAGAGGCGCGCATGACGCTGCAGCAGGCCGCCGCCGCGCGTGCCCGCCGCAACGACCTGATCCAGAAGAAGACCGAACTGCTGGCACGCTTCACCGAAGACCATCCGGTGGTGGCCGCCGTCAACCGCCAGCGCCGCGAAGTCGAGGCCGAAATCGAGTCGGTGAATGCCCGCATCAAGTCCATGCCGGTGCTCGAGCAGGACGAGGCGCGCCTCAGGCGCGACATCAAGGTCAACACCGACCTGTACACGGCGCTGTCGAATACCGCCCAGCAGCTGCGCCTGATCTCGGTGGGCCGGGTCAGCAACGTGCGCATGGTGGATGCGCCGATCCCGCCCGAAAAACCGATCAAGCCGAACCGTCCGCTGATCGTGGCGCTGGCGGTCGTCAGCGGCCTGTTCCTGGGGGGCCTGATCGCGCTGACGCGCAAGGCCATGATGGGCGGCATCGACGATCCGCAGAAGATCGAGCGTCTGTTGCGCGCGCGGGTCGTGTATGCCACCATCCCGCACAGCGGCAACCAGGACCGGCTGATGCGCAAGGCCAGGGGCGATCACGGTACGCTGCCGCTGCTGGCCAGCATCATTCCGGAAGACCCGGCCGTCGAAAGCCTGCGCAGCTTCCGCGCCGCCCTGCAATTCGCGATGCCGCACTTCCGCAACAACATCGTGATGTTTGCCGGGCCCACGCGCGGTATCGGCAAGTCCTTCGTCAGCGCCAACTTCGCGGCGGTGATGGCGGCCAGCGGCAAGCGCGTGCTGCTGATCGACGCCGACCTGCGCAACGGCCAACTGCACCATTACTTCGGCGTCGGCCGCGAGCGCGGGCTGTCGCGCATCATCCTCGGCAAGGCGAATGTGGAAGACGTGATCCACCACGACGTGGTCGAGAACCTCGATTTCATCCCCACCGGCGAACTGCCGCCGAACCGCTCCGAATTCCTGCTGCACCCGAGTTTCGGCAACTTGCTGCGACAGGTGAGCGCGGCCTACGACCTGGTGCTGCTGGATCCGCCGCCGCTGCTGGCGATCGCGGATGCCCTGATCATCGGCGCGCACGCAGGCGCCGTCTTCATCGTCGCGCGTTCGGGCCAGACCAACGAATCCGAGATCAACGAGTCGATCAAGCGCCTGAACCACGCCGGCATCTCGCCCCAGGGCGTGCTGTTCAACGACATGGCGCCGCGTCTCGGGACTTATGGCGACTATCCGCGCATCGGCACCGCAAGGCGGATCGGTTTCAGCGGAGGCTGAGCGGCTTGTCGATGGGCGTCGGGCTGCAGCAGCCGGCGCGGCCACGCCAGCCGATCGCGCGCCGCGTCAAACTGCGCCACTCAGGCCAGCATATTCGCTCGAGAGGCGAACTCTAGCCACATTCATCGTGTCTAAAGGGGCATGGAAATTGACGATGAATGCACGGATCCGCCTGCGTTCGGCGCCGCTGGCCATTCCACTGCCGGCATCGCGGCCGTAGCGCTGCGCATGCGCCTGTCAGTCGTAGCCCTGTCGGTCCGGACTTAGCACGTTATCGACTAGCTTGAAGAGATCTACCGGGAAGGTATCCGGCGCGGGATCGACTGGTGCCGACGCGCGGTGTGCCGGATTACGTGCTTCGCTGCCTGCAGCCGGGCCGATTCGGCGGCCCGGCGGCCCGGCGATACGGACGATACGGGCAATACGGGCAATACGGGCAATATGGCCGGCGCACCCGGACCAATGCCGGGCACCCAACCTTATTTGAGCGATGCCGATACGATCGCCGGGCGCCGGGTCTGCGACCGCAGTGCGTTCTTCAGCAGCCGCCGGATGCGGAAGGTATGCGACTCGAATAGCAGGTAAGAGAGATAGGCGGCGGCCATGATCGCGAGCAGCATGCCGAAGTAGATCGCGAAATCCGCCGGCTGGTTGGCCACCAGGCGGTTGCGGCCGAATTCCTGCATGCCCAGGTGGCGCAGCAGCTTGATCAGCGGTACGTGGATCACGTAGAGCGTGAACGAAAACTCGGACAGCAGATGGGTAGCGGGCGCGAGCACGCGCATCCAGCCGGGGCTGGCAGCGAGCGGACGCTGCATCGAAGCGAGGAAGGCCAGCAGTGGCAGGCTGTACATCAGGTGTTTCACGAAGAGGCCAGGATTCAAGTCGTCGTTCCCTTCGGTGGCGCGCAGAAAGACGAGGGCGGCGGCGGCGGCAAGGAGCAGGGCGGCGCGCACGGCCGTCGTGCAATCGATGCGCGCGCGCGAGAACAGGGCGCCGAGCAGCCACAGGGCGAAATACACGGTCATCGACGCCGGCAGTCCCACGGCAGTCAGCACCAGCACGGTGGCGGCGACCAGCTGGCTTAACCGGGTGCGTCCGGTGAATACGACCAGCAGCAGCGGAAACTGCAGGTAGTACCACGTCTCGTTGGACAGGCTCCACAATGCGTAATTGTCGGCGAAGGTCGGCACCAGCACGGTTTGCAAGCCGAGCAGGTTGCCGATGAAGCTGACAGCCGAGTAATCGTTCGCCGCCGAAAAGTCGGCCTGCGCGAGCGACACGGTACCAGTGACCGCGCCGACGGCGAGCATCAGGCACAGGGCCGGCACCAGCACCGTCCACAACCGGGTGGCGCGGTCGATGGCGTAGGCGGTCATGGCGCCGGGCTGGTCAAGCTTGTTGAGCAGGCTGCCGCCGACCAGCCAGCCGCTGATCAGGAAGAACACGACAACCGCTTGGTGGGAAAAGGCGGTGGCAAACGCCAGTATCTGGTAGTACAGCGGCGGATCGGCGAGCTCGCGCAAGCCGGGGAACATTTCGGATCGCAGGTGCGCCGCCGCGACTTGCAGCGCAGCCAGTCCGCGCAGCAGCGAAATCAGGAAGGAATGGGCCGAGCGGGTGTCGACCTGGCTCTGTCGCTGCCAATGCAGACGGAACGATGGGGTACGCATGCTACACATGGGAGTCTCCTGTCGAAAAGCATTCACTGCTGGGAAAAAATGTGTTGAAAACGGGGTAGCCTCAGCCACAGTGACCCCAGGGCACCGGTGTGCTATTGCCGGACAGGAGCAGGGCGACCTTGATCATCCACCAGTTGAGCGGGGCCGAACGCAGCAGCCAGGCGCTGGCCAGGAAAGCCAGCGCTGCGCAGGCGATCGTGGCCGGTGTCGGCACGAACGCCGGCGAGGCCGCTGCGGATGGCGCTGCGGCGGTAGCCGCGATGCTTGCAGGGGCAGGTGCGGCGTCAGGTGCTGTGCGAGGTGCTGGAAACGGACCGGCGTCAGGTGCCGCTGCAGGTACCAGGGACGGTCCGGCGTCAGGTGCTGCATCAGGTGCCAGGGACGGCGCTGTATCAGGTATTGCCGCAGGTGCCAAGGAGGTCACCGCGGTGAAGGACGTGCCGCCGGCAAGCCGCGCAGTGCACAGAAAGGCGCCGGCGCCAAT
Source organism: Burkholderiaceae bacterium (assembly GCA_022701635.1). Taxonomy (GTDB): domain Bacteria; phylum Pseudomonadota; class Gammaproteobacteria; order Burkholderiales; family Burkholderiaceae_D; genus Telluria; species Telluria phyllosphaerae. The sequence continues at coordinate 4,406 of JAKOOD010000068.1, forward strand.
TGCCCAGCCGGCCGCGGCTTCGGCCAGCGTATGTTCGCCGGCATGGACGAGCGCCGCCGCGACCACCGCGGCCAGCGCCAGCGCCGCGGCGGAGGCGGCCCGCCTAGCGCGTGCTTTCCACGCCGGCATGGCCAAATAGCACAAGGTCGGGAATACGGCGGTGAAGCCGGTCGCATGTCCGCTGACGGCCTTGAAGGCCAGGGCCGGCAAGCCGGTCGCCCAGCCCATGAAAGCGATCTTGGTGGCCGCTACCAGGCCTAGCGCCAGTCCGAACCCGACGGTCCAGCCGAGCGCGGCGCGCCAGGCGCGGGCGGCGAGCAGCCAGGCGGCGATCGCGCTGCCGAGCGGCAGGGTCAGCATCGGGTCGCCCAGATGGAACAGCTGGTACCAGCTCATGTGCATGCCGGGCCTCTTACCTGAGCACGGCCGCCAGGGTGCGGAAGAGGATGCACAGGTCGAGCCAAAACGAGCGTTCGCGCACGTAGCGCTGGTAGTACGCGAGCTTGACCGGCAAGATGGTCTCGACATAAGCGCGCTCGGGATCGGCGGCGCGTCCCAGGATCGCGCTTTCCTCCTTGTACAGGATTGACGCCAGGTCGGTGATGCCGGGCGTCACCGACAGGATGGCCGCGCGCGCCGCCGGCGGATAGCAGTCGACGTAGCGCGGCACTTCGGGACGCGGACCGACCAGGCTCATCGTGCCCTGCAGTACGTTGATCAGCTGTGGCAGCTCGTCCAGCTTGCTGCTGCGCAGGAAGCGGCCGGCCCGCGTGATGCGCGGATCGCGGCCGACAGTGAGCTGGCGGCCGTCGTCGGGACGGGCCACCATGGTGCGGAACTTGAGGATGTCGAAGCGCACGCCGTGGCGGCCGACCCGCTGCTGGCGGAACAGCACCGGCCCGGGCGAGTCGAGCCGGACCCACAGTGCCAGCGCCAGTAGCAGCGGCGCCAGCAGCAGCAGGCCGATGCCGGCGGCGCACACGTCGAACAGGCGCTTGGCCACCTGCGTGCCGGGCCGGACGCGGCGCTGCTGCCGGCGTTTGTCGTCGGAATTTGTCATGCCAGCAGCTCATGCAACGCGCGGATGACGCGGTCCTGGTCGGCGTCGGTCATCCTGGTATAGAGCGGCAGCGTGAGCATGCGCCCGAAGCAGGCTTCGGCCACCGGGAATTGCGC
>JAKOOD010000075.1 GCA_022701635.1 Burkholderiaceae bacterium
GGCGCGCCACCTGCGAGCAGGCGTTCGCACAGGCTGCTCACCACGTCGAGGCCGAAGGCCTTGATCGAAGCCGCATCGTCGCCGAAGCTGGCCAGCTTGAGGCGGATCCAGCGCGGGATCTCGGCACCGCACATTTCCGAGAAGCGCATCAACTGCGTGTAGTTCGTGATCGGCATGATGCCGGCCACGATCGGCACGTCCACGCCGAGTTTGTGGACATTGTCGACGAACTGGAAATAGGCGTCCGGATTGTAGAAGTACTGGGTGATTGCCGCGTCGGCGCCGGCCCGCACCTTGCGCGCGAAATTCTGCAGGTCGTCCTGCGGCGATCTCGCCTGCGGGTGCATCTCGGGATAGGCCGCGACTTCGATATGGAACCAGTCGCCGGTTTCAAGACGGATGAACTCGACCAGCTCGCTGGCATAGCGCAGTTCGCCCGCGCCGCCATAACCGCTGGGCAAGTCGCCGCGCAGGGCGACCAGGCGGCGCACGTTCTTCGCCTGGAATTCCTGCAGGATGGCGCGGATCGACGCGCGCGTGGCACCGACGCAGGACAGGTGCGGCGCACCCTCGTGCCCTTCGGCCTGGATCTCGAGCACGGTCGCCAGCGTACCCTGCTGGGTGCTGCCACCGGCGCCGAAGGTCACCGAAAAGTATTTGGGATTGAGCTCGGCCAGTTTTTGGCGCGCCACACGCAGCTTGTCCGCACCCTCGGGGGTCTTGGGCGGGAAAAACTCGATACTGAGATTAGGGGTTTCCATCATTTTTGAGGAGTAAGGTGGAAAGCGCCCACGAAATCACGCTGTACAGGATCGCCGCCACGAAGGCCGACCCGAATCCCGTGACATGGAAGCCTGCCACCAGGTGCGATACCAGCCAGAACAGCAGCGCGTTGATCACCAGGATGAACAACCCCAGGGACAGCAGCGTCACGGGCAGGGTCAGCACGACCAGCACGGGACGGATCAGGGTATTGACCAGGCCCAGCACCAGCGCAGCCACGAGGGCGGCGCCAATGTTGGTCACGGTCACGGAATTCATCAGGTAAGGCAGCGCCATCAGGGCGGCGGCATTGATCAGCCAGGTCAGGAGCAAACGCATGTCGGTGTCTTTCGTTAGAGCGTGGCAAACCATGCCACGCAGAAAAACGCTTTCCACGCGGCGCCAAGGGACCTCGAGAAACCGTAGCGAGCACGCTGTCAGCTTGGTCGAGAAGCGCAGCTGTACAAGCGTACAGCCGGCCCGCCGTAGCGGAGCATCGCAGACCAAGCTGGCAGCGGCGCAGTAGGTTTATCGAGGTCTACCCACAAATCAGTAACGGTAGTGGTCTGGCTTGTACGGACCTGCCTGGCTCACCGAGATGTACGCGGCTTGCTCTTCGGTCAGCGTGGTCAGCTGGGCGTTCAGCTTCTTCAGCTGCAGGCGCGCGACCTTTTCGTCCAGGTGCTTCGGCAGCGTGTAGACGCCGACCGGGTATTTATCCGTGTTGGCGAACAGCTCGATCTGGGCGATGGTCTGGTTCGCGAACGACGAGCTCATCACGTACGACGGGTGACCGGTACCGCAGCCCAGGTTCACCAGGCGGCCTTCGGCCAGCAGGATGATGCGCTTGCCGTCCGGGAAGATGATGTGGTCGACCTGCGGCTTGATGTTTTCCCACTCGTACTTCTTGAGCGCGGCGACTTCGATCTCGTTGTCGAAGTGGCCGATGTTGCAGACAATTGCCTGGTCCTTCATCTTGAGCATGTGCTGCTCGGTGATGACGTGGTAGTTGCCGGTGCAGGTGACGAAGATGTCGCCGTGCTCGGCCGCGTAATCCATGGTCACGACGCGGTAGCCTTCCATCGCCGCCTGCAGTGCGCAGATCGGATCGATTTCGGTAACCCAGACCTGGGCCGACAGGGCGCGCATGGCCTGGGCCGAACCCTTGCCCACGTCGCCGTAGCCGGCGATGACCGCAACCTTGCCGGCGACCATGACGTCGGTCGCACGCTTGATGCCGTCGACCAGCGATTCGCGGCAGCCGTACAGGTTGTCGAACTTCGACTTGGTGACGGAGTCGTTGACGTTGATCGCCGGGAATGCCAGCTTGCCTTCCTGGTGCATCTGGTACAGGCGGTGCACGCCGGTGGTGGTCTCTTCGGTCACGCCCTTGATTTCCGGCAGGCGCTTCGAGTACCACTGCGGATCACGTGCCAGGCGGCCCTTGATCGCGTTGAACAGGCAGATTTCTTCTTCCGAACCCGGCTTGTCCAGCACCGAGATGTCCTTTTCGGCACGCACGCCCAGGTGCAGCAGCAGGGTCGCGTCGCCGCCGTCGTCCAGGATCATGTTGGCATGGTTGTCGCCCGGCCATTCGAAGATGCGGTGGGTGTATTCCCAGTACTCGTCCAGGGTCTCGCCCTTGATGGCGAACACCGGGGTGCCGACCGACGCGATGGCGGCGGCAGCGTGGTCCTGGGTCGAATAGATGTTGCACGAGGCCCAGCGCACTTGCGCGCCGAGGGCTTCCAGCGTGCGGATCAGCACGGCGGTCTGGATGGTCATGTGCAGCGAACCGGCAATGCGCGCGCCCTTCAGCGGCTGGCTGGCGGCAAATTCGTCTTGGATTGCCATCAAGCCCGGCATTTCGGTCTGGGCAATGCGGATTTCCTTCTCGCCCCACGAGGCGAGGCCGATGTCGGCAACGAGGTAATCTTGGGAATTGGTGTCTTTAAGTACGGCGCTCATCACGCGCTCCTTTCAGGTTAAGAAAAAAGATACGTGAGCGCGGTGTTGATGATCCGAGCCTGGCGAAAGAGAATGCTTTCGTCGCAACGCTCCTCGGAATTCATAAGTTTAACACGGGTAGGCGCGGAAATGGCCCATTGTGTTGTATTGCTGGTGGGTGGGATGCTTCTGCCAACGTTGCAGACAATTGAACTGCGCTACGAATTTGGGTCCCTGCCTGCGCGGGGACGACGTGTTGGGGCAGTCGATTAGGGCAAGCGTATTTCTAAGCCCGCCGCATCAAAGCGTCATCCCCGCCACGCCAGCCGGGGATCCAAGTCATGCGTCGACGCTTACGCCAGCCCCGCCTCGGCGCGCAGCAGCGCCGCCTTATCGGTGCGCTCCCAGCTGAACTCCGGCTCTTCGCGGCCGAAGTGGCCGTAGGCTGCCGATTTCTGGTAGATCGGGCGCAGCAGGTCGAGCATCTGCACGATGCCTTTGGGGCGCAGGTCGAAGTGTTCCATCACCAGTTCGGCGATCTTCTCGTCCGAGATGACGCCGGTGCCTTCGGTGTAGACCGTGATGTTGATCGGACGGGCCACGCCGATCGCGTAGCTGACCTGCACCTGGCACTGGCGCGCCAGGCCGGCGGCGACCACGTTCTTGGCGACGTAGCGGGCGGC
>JAKOOD010000079.1 GCA_022701635.1 Burkholderiaceae bacterium
TGTCCTTGCCGTTCAATTTACCGTTGAGCATCGGCCCGCCGGTGACGACGATGGCGGGAATGTCGACGCTGGCCGCGCCCATCAGGAGCGCGGGCGTGGTCTTGTCGCAGCCGACCAGCAGCACCACCCCATCCATCGGGTTGCCGCGGATGGATTCCTCGACATCCATGCTGGCCAGGTTACGGGTCAGCATCGCGGTCGGGCGCAGGTTGGATTCGCCGTTGGAAAACACCGGGAATTCGACCGGAAAGCCGCCCGCTTCCAGGATGCCGCGCTTGACGTGTTCGGCCAGTTTGCGGAAATGGGCGTTGCAGGGGGTGAGTTCGGACCAGGTATTGCAGATGCCGATGATCGGCTTGCCCTGGAATTCATGGTCGGGAATACCCTGGTTCTTCATCCAGCTGCGGTACATGAAGCCATTCTTGTCCTGGGTGCCGAACCATGCCGCGGACCGCAGCGCGGGCTTCTTTTTCGTATCGGACATCTGGTGTTTCCTCCGTGATCAATCGAGTTTTTACGGATATCGAGATGGTTTTAGAGATCGCTTCCGACGTACATGAAACGCTGTTCCGGCAAGCCACGGACATCCAGGGCGTGCGCAAACACGCCGCCCGCACCGGAAGCACTGGCGAGGGACTCGCGCGTCAATCCGACGGTGGCCGAGGTCGCGTACAGTACGTTCAACCCGGCACCGCCGAAAGCCACGCAGGTAGGCTGCGGGGTGGGCAGGGCCAGCACCCGGTCGACGCGGCCGTCGGGCGCGAAGCGCACCACCTGCCCTGCTCCCCAGCGCGCATTCCATAGGTAGCCGTCGGCGTCGACGGTGGCCCCGTCCGGGTCGCCCGGCGCGGCATCCGCCGCCGCGAACACGCGCGGGTTCGCGACGGCGCCGCTGACGGGGTCGTAATCGCAGCAGCGGATGTCGCGTGTCGCCGAGTCGCAGTAATACATGGTGCGGCCGTCCGGGCTGAAGCAGATGCTGTTGGCAATGGCGACGCCGCCCAGCGGCAGGCATTCCAGCGACAGGTCGCGATTCAGGCGATAGAACCCGCCGATCGGATGCTTCGGATTGTCGGCCTGATTGAACGCGCCGAACACGAACCGCCCCTGGCGGTCCACGCGGCCGTCGTTCAAGCGCGTGGCCGGCAGGTGCGCCTCCACCTCGCACATGCGCGTCAGCTCGCCCGAAGGCAGGTCGAAAAAGGCAAGGCCGGATGCCAGCGCCAGCAGCAGACGCCCGTCGTCCTCCGTCAGGGCCATCGAACACAGGCGCTCGGGCAGCGGCCAGCGCTCGAGCAGGCCACTGGCCGGGTCGTGCGACCAGAGTTCGCTGCTTTCGATATCGGTCCACAACAGGCGCCCGGTGCGCTCGTTCCAGATGATTCCCTCGCCCAGCACGTGCCCGCCATCCACCACCAGTCGCATCATCGCGTGTCGTTCCCGCGTTCAGGCAATGGAAGGCTGACCGAATACCGGCATGCCGGCATCGTCCCAGCGCAGTGCCTTGACGAAGGTGTGGCGGTCCGGGTTCCAGAGCGGATCGCCGACGATCTCGGTGTAGGTGCGCGCATGGTAGACCAGCATGACCGTGTCGCCATCTTCGGCATAGGTGAAGCTGTTGTGGCCGGGTCCATAGATGCCGTGGTCGTAGCAGGTACGGAACACCGGCTCGGCCGACTTCGTCCACGAGGCGGGGTCGAGCAGGTCGGCATCCTCATCGGCCCACAACAGGCCCATCGCGTAATTGTGGTCGGTCGCGCTGGCCGAGTAGGAAATGAAGATCCTGCCGTTGCGGCGTACCACCGAGGGCCCCTCGTTCACCGAGAAGCCGCGCGTTTCCCAGTCATGCTCCGGCTTCGACAGCAGCACCGGCTTGCCCTCGATCTGCCAGGGCGTCTTCATGGGCGCGATGTACAGGTTCGAGTTGCCCTCGATCGCGACGTCCTTCTGCGCCCACAGGTAGTACAGCCGGCCCTGGTGATGGAAGGTGGTGGCATCCAGGCAGAAGGTGTCCACCCCGGTGTCGACCTGGCCCATGCATTCCCAGCTGCCCTCGAGCGGGTTGGGACTGGTATTGCGGATCGCGTACATGCGGTGCTGGAACAGCTTGTCCTTGATATCGCGGCTGGGTGCGGCGGCGAAGTAGACGTACCAGGCACCCATGTTGAAATGCAGTTCCGGGGCCCAGATCAATTCGCTGGTCGGGCCGCTGTCCGGCTTGACCCAGGCGTCGACCGTAGGCGCGCCTGCCAAACCCTGGATCGTCGGCGCGCGGCGCAATTCGATGCGGTCGTATTGCGGGACGGAGGCGGTGAAATAGTAGTAGCCGTCCGTGTGCTTGACGATGTACGGGTCGGCGCGTTGTTCGATCAGGGGTTTCAGTACGGTGTCCATGTTCACTTTCAAAAATCATCCGGCTGCAACGCCGCCGGCGCGCAGGTCTTCCTTGACGCTGTCGTAGTAGGCGTCGCTGATGCGGTACTTGAACATCAGCGCCCCCATCAGGAAGTGGAAGAAGCCCGGGATCACCGACAGCATCAGCGCGATGCCCTGCAGCGCGAGCTGGGTCTGTTCCTGGTTCGGCTGGTAATTAAAATAGCTGAGCAGCACGCCGACCATGCCGCCGGCGACCGCCATGCCGGCTTTCTGGCATACCGAGATGCCGCCGAAGGCGAAGCCGGAGACGCGCTTGCCGGTCTTGAGCTGGCCGTAATCGATGGTCTCGGCGATCGCCGACCAGAACACCGGCGCGTGCAGGTCGACGACCAGCGACAGCGCGAAGTACAGCACGAAGGCGAGCAGCGTATCGCCGGGCTTGACCAGGAAGTAGATCATCACCGAGATCACGGCCACCACCAGCTGCGTGTAGCGGAACAGCTTGACCTTGCAATACACCTTGGTGACCCAGGTCGAAATGACCATCGCAATGATCGCCGCGGCGACGCCGGTCGACATGAAGGCCGAGACGACGCCGGTGTCGCCATGCAGGTAGTACTTGGCGTAGTAGACGGCCACCGATCCGCGGATCACGTAGCCGATCGTGCCCGTCACGCAGGCCCCGGCCAGGTACAGCCACTGGTCGTTCTTGAGCAGCACGGCGACCTGCTCTCCCATGGGCTGGCGCGCGACCTTGTACACCACGCGCTCGCGGGTCGTGAAGAAGCAGAACAGGAACAGGAGCGCGCCCAGCACGGCCATCAGCGCCATCGCCGCCTGGTAGCCGGCGGCCGGGTTGCCATTGCCCCAGCGCTGGGAGAGGATCGGCACGACGATGGTGACCATGAAGGCGCCGACCTTGGCCAGGAACAGGCGGTAGCCGTTGGCCGACAGGCGCTCCTGCGGGTCGGCAGTCAGGGCGCTGGGCAGCGAGATGTAGGCCACGCCCACGCCCGAGGTCATCAGGGTCATCAGGATGTAGGTCGAATACGCCCAGACCAGCTTGGCGTCGTAGCCCCAATCCGGTGTGGAAAACACCATGAACACCGAGACGCCGTAGGGTACGGCCAGCAGCAGCAGCCAGGGGCGGTAGCGTCCCCAGCGGGTCAGGAAACTGTCGGTCATCTGGCCAACAACCAGGTCGGAAAACCCGCCGATCACTTTGACCAGCACGAACAGCAGCGCCAGGTCGGTCGTTTTGAGACCGTAAATGTCGGTGTAAAAGAAGGTGATGATCAGCATCATCGACGAGATCACCACGTTGAGTGCCATATCGCCGGCGCCGAAGCCCACCTTTTCGAGCGTGGACAATTTCTGGATCTGCGTTTGCATGCGGGCTCCCGTCATATGCGCGCGCCGGCCCGATGCTGTGCGCGCCATATGTCTCCTAAGTCTTCGTTATGGTTTTTGTGTTGTTCCGGCATGCGGTATTCCCATGCACAGCGGCATCTTAGGAGCTAAAGCGAGACTAATCCAATCAAAATTCCGGCGAGTTCGATACCGTTTTTTGTATGTCTCCGTGAGGTGTGCGGTTTACGAAACCCATTCCGGGTTTTATTGCCCTAACGACTATTTGATATCGAAACCGATATGGGAACCGGGGAAAAAATCATTGGCTGGATGGTTGCAGGATCTCTACCATGTTTTCAAGGCAATCCCAGTTTCACAAAAAAGTTTTTTAAATAACTATAAAGACAGGAGACATATGAAATCCCAAGTACCCGCACGTCCTTTGGCCTTGAAGCTCACCGTGACTGCGCTGATCGGCGCTGGCCTGCTCAGCAGCGCCTCGGTATGGGCGCAAGCAGCCGCCCAACAGCCGCAGCCGACCGATGCGTTGACCGATGCGCCGACCGTGGTGGTCACCGGCGTCAAGGCATCGCTGATCAAGAGCCTGGCGATCAAGCGCACCAGCGACCAGGTCGTGGAATCGGTGGTTGCCGAGGACATCGGCAAGCTCCCCGATAACAATGTCGTCGAAGCGCTGCAGCGCGTGACGGGGATCCAGGTCACCAATCGGGCCGGTGGCGAAGTCGGCACCCTGTCGATCCGTGGCCTGCCCGACGTCGAAACCACCTGGAACGGCCGCAATATGTTTACCGCGTCCGGCACCCAGGTCGCGCTGCAGGACATTCCCTCGACCCTGGTGCGCCAGATCGATGTCTACAAGACGCGCGACGCCAGCCAGCTGGAAACCGGTATCGCAGGCCAAATCGACGTCAAGTCCTTGCGACCCTTCGATTTCAAGGGTCAGAAACTGTCGCTGTCGGCGCGTGGCACCTATCTCGATCCGGCGAAAAAAACGAACCCCCAGCTCAGTGCCATGTACAGCAACCGCTGGCAAACCGGCGCCGGCGAATTCGGTGCCCTGGTCAATCTGTCGGATTCCAGGACAACATACCGCAATGAAAGCGTGACGCCAGGTGCCATGGTGCCGTTTGCCAGCCCGAATGCCGCTGAACTTCCTCCAGGTTATACGCCCCTGCAGCGCATCACCGACACCAGTATCTGGACGCCCGGCACCAATACCGGCTTGCCGACGGCAGCGGGGTCGACGCTGGATTTCAACGGCAAGGCTTACCCTTACTACCTCTCGCGCGACGCCGTTTTCCAGAGCGACGTGCAGGGCGAGCGAAAGCGTCCTGCCGCCAATATCGCCCTGCAGTGGAAACCCAACAGCGATTCGGTCTACACCTTCGAATCGATGTACAACGGTTATCGTGACAAGTCCTTCAACCAGCTGCTGTTCAGCTTCGTCGACTGGTGGGGGGATCTGGGCAGCAACCCTGCGGGGTCGATCACGACCTACCCGGGCACCAACATCATCAAGAGCCGTACAGTCGGCAGCGTCTATGGTTTCAACAGCGGCGACTACACCACGTCGGCAACCGATTCCCGGATTTATGCCCTGAACGGCAAGTGGAACCTGGGCGACCGCCTGAAGCTGGACGGCGACCTGTCTTACCAGAGCAGCACCTATCACTCGGAATTCACTGGCACCCGCATCGATCGCGTCGCACCATCCATCAACGTCGACTTCAATGACGGCGGCGGCAACACCGCCTTCCATTTCAACAACGATGCCGACCTGACCGACCCGACCAAATGGAACGTGGCGCAGTTCTACGACAACGCCAACCGCAACAAGGGCAGCGCCACCACGGCCAATCTGGCGGGCGTGTTCGATGCCGACTGGGGACCGCTGCAGACGCTCCACTTCGGCGTACGCTTCGACGACCGCAAGGCGTCGGAGGCCAACCGGACGCAATCGTCCTTCCTGGGCCGCAACCTCGCCACGCTGGGTTCCGGGTATTACTCCACCAACGCCAACTTCGGCACGGCCATCTCGGACGTGCCCCGCACCTGGCTGGAGCCGAACGCCTACACCATTCGCGACCATCTCGACGAATGGCGTCAGCTGTATCACTCGGTCGATCCGAACTTCCTGACGACGGACCAGCTGAGCCTGCAGAAGACCTTCGAGGTCGATGAAAAGACCACGAATCTTTTCCTGATGGGGAATACCCAAACCGAGCTGTTCGGCCATCGCCTGCGCGGCAATTTCGGCGTGCGCTACGTCAAGGTCAAGACCGATATGACCTTCTACAAGGTGGATGCCACCACCAAGGCAGTCACGCCATCCGGTGCCAGCAAGTCAGCCAGCAAGCTCCTGCCCAGCATGACCCTGATCTACGACCCGTCCAAGGACGTCGTGCTGCGCTTTAACTATGGCGAAACCCTGCGCCGCCCGAACTTCGGCGATCTGAATCCCGTCTTGCAGCTTGGCGACGACGTGTCGAGGGTGGGTTACGGCTCGGGCAGCGGCGGCAACCCCGACTTGCAACCGACGCGTGCCAAGAACCTCGACCTGACGGCCGAGTGGTATTTCCAGAAGGACAGCGCACTCTACGGCACCGTGTTCCAGCGCAAGATCGACGGCCTGGTCGTGGGCTTGCGTCACAGGGTGCACGTCGACCCGGCGGACGACCCGTTCCGCAACTCGACCTCGGGCGGCGACCATACGAACGGCTACGACTACGTCATCAACTCGCCGGTGAATGCCTCCAACGGCAAGATCAGCGGCGCCGAGCTCGGCTTCGTCTACTTCCCGAAGGGCTTGCCGAGCCTGCTGGACGGCCTGGGCATCCAGGGCAGCTTCACGAAACTCACCTCGTCGCAGAATGTGCCCGAGGCGAATGCCGCCGGCGAGATCGTGGCCCAGCTCGAGACCCCGTTCTTCGGCGTGTCCAACCGCTCCTACAATGCCACCCTGGCTTACGAAAAGGGCCCGATCAGCGCGCGCTTGTCCCAGGTCTGGCGCTCCGGCTTCCTGGCCGGCAACGAAGCCGCCTTGTTTGCCAATCCGATCGGTATCTGGCGTCATCCGGAAAAGAGCGTGGACATGCAGGTCTCCTACAAAATCAACGACAACATGTCGGTCAATATCAGCGGCGTCAACCTGACCAACGAAATGCAGCAGCAGTACTACCACTTCGGCAGTGCGGGTAACGCGCAGCTGACCAATTTCGGTACGGTCCAGATCGGACGGTCGGTCTCGGCCGGCTTCTACTGGAAGATGTAAGCCCCGGCGGCCAGGAAGACACCGCCAGCCAGACAGGGCGTTGCTCGGTTCACAGCCGCAACGCCCGTTTTCATTTGTCCCATATAAAACCAACGAGGAGACATTCCGGTGAAACGACTTCACTCCCTTGCGGGGATCGGCGCGCTATGCGCATCCTGTTGCATTGCCGCCGATGCCGGCGCCCAGGCCGGCTCTACGCTGCCCACCTTCCAGAACGCTTCGGTGCACGATCCGGCCGAAATCAAGGTCGGCAATACCTATTACGTATTCGGCTCGCACCTGGCATCCGCAAAATCGACGGACTTGCTGAAGTGGACGCAGATGACGGATGGCGTCACCGCCACCAATGCCTTGTTCCTGAATGGTGCCAGAAACGTGTTCACCGAGCTGGCGGAAGCCTTTACCTGGGCGAACACGCGCGACTTGTGGGCGCCGGACGTGCGCCGGCTGGCCGATGGCAAGTACTACATGTACTACGACGCCTGCCAGGGCGACGCGCCCCGCTCCGCACTTGGCGTGGCCGTGGCCAGCAGCGTCGAGGGGCCGTATGTCAACAAGGGCATCATCCTGAAGTCCGGCATGTGGGGACTGGCGAGTCCGGACGGCACCGTGTACGACGCTTATAAACACCCGAATGCGGTCGATCCCAACGTCTTCTACGACAATGCCGGCAAGCTGTGGATGGTCTACGGCTCCTACTCGGGCGGCATCTTCATCCTGCAGATGGACCCCGGCACCGGCATGCCTTACCCCAACCAGGGCTACGGCAAGCGTTTAATGGGCGGCAACCATGCACGCATCGAAGGCGCCTACATCATGTACAGCCCGGCCACGGCTTTCTATTACCTGTTCACGTCGTTCGGCGGCCTGGATGCCGCTGGCGGCTACAACATGCGCGTGGCACGCTCCACGAACCCGGACGGTCCGTATGTCGATGCGCAGGGAGTCGACATGGCGAACGTGAAGGCGAACCCCAGCCTGCCCTTGTTCGACGACGCGTCGGTCGCGCTCTACGGCGTCAAGCTGATGGGGAACTTCCTGTTCCAGCGCCTCCTGGGTGAAGCGGGCACCGGTATCGGCACCGGCTACGTCTCGCCAGGCCACAATTCCGCCTGGTACGATCCCGCGACAGGCAAGCACTTCCTCGGGTTCCACACGCGTTTCCCGGAACGGGGCGAGCAGCACGAGGTGCGCGTGCACCAGATGTTCATGAATGCGGACGGCTGGCCCGTCGTCGCCCCTTATCGCTACGCCAACGAGACGCTGGCCGCGGTGCGCAGCGAATTCGTCGTGGGCGACTACCTGTACGTCAACCACGGCAAGGACATCACGGCCGCGACCAAGACGTCGCGGATCATCACGCTGAACGGCAACGGCACGATCACGGGCGCCGTGTCCGGCACGTGGCGCATTCTCGGGAGCAACCAGGTCGAGATCAACCTGCCCGGCGCATCGACGTACAAGGGCTACCTGCTGAGCCAGTGGGACGAGACGTCGAAGAGCTATGTGATGACCTTCACTGCTTCCGCGCGCGAAGGCATCGCCATCTTCGGCAGCCGCCTGATCCCGCGTACCGACGCGGCCGTCGCGACGGCGATCTACAACGAACTGAGCCTGGGCGCCACGACGGCCGTCACCGGCAACCTGACGCTGCCCACGACAGCCGCACGCGGCGCGACGATCAGCTGGACGTCGTCGAATCCGGCCGTCGTCAGCAACACGGGCGTCGTCACCACCCCAAGTACTGGTGCCATCAACGTCACGCTGACGGCGCGCATCGCCAAGGGCGCGGCTGTGCTGACCAAGACCTTCACGGTCACGGTAACCAGGTTGGGCGGCCTGGTGGCCTACTACGCGTTCGACGGCAACCTGACAGATTCGACCGGCGGCTTTGCTGCCGGCACCGTCATCGGCAACAAGATCGACGTCGCCGGTGGCAACCTGTCCTACGAGACAACCGGCGTACGCGGCGGCGCGGCCGTGTTCAATGGCGCGACGGGCGTGCGCCTGCCGAACGGTTTGATTTCCTCGAACAACTACACCGTCTCGGTTTGGTTGAAGCCTGCCCAGTTGAGCGCGTACTCACCCACCTTCTTCGGCGCGCGCACGACGGATTCCTGGGTCAGCCTGCTGCCGATGGGGCATAACTTCGTGAACGGCGCCACGATGCTGTGGTCCGGTTCCGCCTGGTACGACGCGGGCCTCGGCATGAACATCCCCGTCAACGGGTGGTCGCACCTGGCCTTCACCGTCAACAACGGCGCCGTGAATGTCTACCTGAATGGCGTCAAGCGCTTCGCCGGTACGGGCTTTCCGAACGTGTTCACGGGCACGACGGGCGTGTTCGCGCTGGGCGTGAACTATTGGGACACGCCGTACAAGGGCTCGATGGACGAGCTGCGCATCTACAACACGGCCTTGACCGACGCCCAGGTGGCCGGCCTGGCGCATTGAACTTGAAAGGATCCGACATGAACAACATCATCATCGCACTGCTCGCGGCACTGGCTTGCTCGACGGCGTCGGCTGGCGTCGTCAACTTCGACGACGTACCGGGCGATCCGACGCAAGCCCTGGACAGCGGCTACGCCGGCTTCAACTGGACCAACATGGGTGCCATCCGCAGCGACGCCGCGCCCGGCACGGGCTTCGAGACGGGCGTCGTGTCGCCGGCGAACGCCGCGTATAACTGGTACGGCTTGACGGCCACCATCTCGACGGCCGACGGCGCGGCGTTCACGTTCGACGGCGCCGCTTTCACATCCGCCTACGTGGACCAGGAAATCTCCTTCGAGGGTTACCGGAACGGCGCACTGGTACGCTCCAGCGGCGCGTACACGCTGGATACGCTGACGCCCCAGTGGGTCGGCCTGGACTGGACGGCCATCGACACGCTCGTCATCTACAACAGTAGCGGCACGCCGTGGGCGATGGACGATTTCACGGTGCCGGAGCCGGCGACGCTGGCCTTGTTCGGTAGCGCGCTGGCGGGCCTGTTCGCCGGCCGCCGCGTGCGCCGCCGGCGCTAGTTCACTCGCGCCGGCCGGGTGGGCGCCGCGCCCGGCCGTGCGATTGGTTCCTCCGCGGGTTCGCCGTCGCTGCACGTTCGGTATCACGCGTGACAACGAGTGGCGTGCATGCATCCACGCTTCGAATGCGCTGACCGGCCTTATCGGGCCCGCGCCGGGCTGTCGACCAGCGACTTCACCAGTTTCACGCGCTTGATCTCGCCCACGATGAACACGTAGCTGACAATCGTAATGGCCGCGTTGGCACCGACGAAGACCAGGGCGCCCGCGAACGAACCGGTGGCCTGCAGGATGTAGCCGATGACGATGGGCGTGGTAATGCCGGCGATATTGCCGAAGGTGTTGAACAGCGCGCCCGACAGGCCGCCCGCTTCCTTCGGCGAGGTGTCGGCGACCACGGCCCAGCCCAGCGCACCCACGCCCTTGCCGAAGAAGGCCAGCGCCATCACGGCGACGATCAGCATGTCCTGCTCGATGTAGTTACACGCGATCATGCTCATCGACAGCATCATGCCCATCACGATCGGCAGCTTGCGCGACATCGACAGCGAGAAGCCGGCCTTGGCCAGGCGGTCCGAGAGGGTGCCGCCGACGACGCCGCCGAGGAAGCCGGCAATGGCGGGCAGCGAGGCGACGAAGCCGGCCTTCAGGATCGTCATGTGGCGCTCCTGCACCAGATACACGGGGAACCAGGTCAGGAAGAAGTAGGTCAGCGTGTTGATGCAGTACTGGCCGATGTAGACGCCCAGCAGCATGCGATTACTCAGCAGCTCCTTGACGCACGCGAGCGTGTCGACCGCCGGCGGCTCGCTGGTCCGTTTGGCGCCGTCGAGGTCGACCAGCGCCCCACCCGCTTCGATGTATGTCAGTTCGCCCGGGCTGACGGAAGGGTGATCCTTCGGTCCGTAGATGACCTTCAGCCAGACGAAGGCGATCGCGATGCCCAGACCGCCCATCACGAAGAACACGCTCTGCCAGCCGAAGGCGTGCACCAGCCAGCCCATGATCGGCGCGAACAGCACGGTCGCGAAATACTGCGCCGAATTGAACAGCGCGGATGCGAGGCCGCGCTCGTGCGTGGGAAACCAGGCCGACGTGATGCGGCTGTTGCCCGGGAACGAAGGTGCCTCGGCCGCACCGACGACGAGGCGCAGCGCGAACAGCGTGCCCACGGCGGCGGCGCCGCTGAGGAACCCGACGGTCCCGGTCAGCATCGTGAACAGCGACCACAGGAAGATGCTGAAGAAGTAGGTGATCTTGGAGCCGAAACGGTCCAGCAGCCAGCCGCCCGGCAGCTGGGCCAGCACGTACGACCAGGCGAATGCGGAAAAAACGAATCCCATTTCGATGGGAGAA
Source organism: Burkholderiaceae bacterium (assembly GCA_022701635.1). Lineage (GTDB taxonomy): Bacteria > Pseudomonadota > Gammaproteobacteria > Burkholderiales > Burkholderiaceae_D > Telluria > Telluria phyllosphaerae. Next base: position 11,404 of record JAKOOD010000079.1, read on the forward strand.
AGTCCCAGCGCCTTGCGGATTTCCGGGCCCGCGATCGAGATCGATGCACGGTCCGCGTAGTTGATCGTGGTGACGATGAAAAGCATCGTGAGGATCGTCCAGCGCGTGCGCGACGCGAGTTTCGTCGCGGCGGCCGGCATGGCGGTGGTCGTTGTATGGTCCATGGTGTCTCCTGATGTCGTTGCTGTTGGGTCGATCAGAACGTATGGCGGATGCCCAGGTTGTAGCCGGTGTCGCCCGTGCCCGATTCGGTGTTGTTGGCCACCGTGTAGCCGGCACCGTGATGGTTGTTGATGTGGGCGTATGCCGCATACAGGCCGGTGCGCTTGGACAGGTCGTACAGGTAACCGATACCCCACGAGCTGGCGTCCTGGTTGAAGCCGGTGCGGTCGTCCTTGTGCATCGCCGAGAAGATCAGCCTGCCCGGCCCGATCGGTGCGGAAAAGCCGAGCAGCGTGTCGCGGCCGTCGGTGGACGGGGTCGGCCTTACACCGCCGTACGGGTTGTTGGCGTTGCCCAGCGTCGCGCTGTTGAAGCCCTTGTCGATGCCGTAGGCGAAATACAGCTTGGCCCATTGGAGGTCATAGTTACCACCGAGCAGCGTGTTGCGGCCCAGCTCGTGGCTGGTGCCGGTGGCGACGACGTCGCTGTTCTTGCTGTTGTAGGCCAGGCGCAGCGTCAGCGGACCATTCGCATAAGCGATCGCGCCGCCGTACTGGCGCCCGGCCGACGCGTCCGTCTGTTCGCCGACGCTGTACGCCAGCTCGAGGTTCACGCCGCGCACCTTTGGCGACGCATAGGTCACGGTATTGCTGGTGCGGACGTTGGTGCCGTTGTCCGGGAACAGGTTTTTCGAGGTGCCCGCGTAACCGGTGCCGAACGGGTCGGCCACCGACGTGAGGGTCAGGTGATACGGCGTGTACTGGCGGCCGAAAGCGACGGCGCCGGCCTTCGTCTTCAATCCCACGAATGCCTGGCGGTTGAAGACGGTGTTGGTGGCATCGAGTTCGCCGGTGTCGATCTTGGCGCCGGTCTCCAGCGTGAAGAAGGCCTGCATGCCGTCGCCCAGTTCCTCGGTCCCACGGAAGCCGATGCGCGACGCCGCCGCGGCGCCACTGGTGACCTTGGTAACGCGACCGGCGCTGCCGCCGCTCTCCCCGACCATGGCGGCATCCATGATGCCGTAGATCGTCACGTTGGTTTGCGCCTGGGCGGCCGAGCCGGCGAGGCCCAGGATGATCAGTGCTACTTTTTTCAAGATGTGTCTCTTATGATTGTTATTGGTCTGGCCGGGGTTTGCCCGGGAATCAGGTCACCGGCGCCGGGTTGAACAGCGCGAGCGCGTTATGCAGCTTCCAGTGTTCGGCCCAGGTCTTCTTTCGGCCGCTGGCGACGTCGAGCAGGAAATGGAACAGCTCCCAGCCGACGTCGGCAATCGTCGCTTCGCCCGTCGCGATGCGGCCGGCATTGATGTCCATCAGGTCGTGCCAGCGGCGCGCCAGATCGTCGCGCGTGGCGACTTTCACGACCGGCACCGCGGCCAGGCCGTAGGGCGTGCCCCGCCCCGTCGTGAACACGTGCATGTTCATGCCGGCCGCCAGCTGCAGCGTGCCGCAGATGAAGTCACTGGCCGGCGTCGCGGCATAGATCAGGCCCTTGCGCTGCAGCTTTTCGCCCGGCGACAGCACGCCCGCGATCGGTGCCGTGCCGGACTTGATGATCGAGCCCATCGCCTTTTCGGTGATGTTGGCCAGGCCGCCCTTCTTGTTGCCCGGTGTCGTGTTGGCGCTGCGATCGACGCCGCCCTTGCGCAGGTAGTCGTCGTACCAGGCCATCTCGCGGATCATCGCCTGTGCCACCTCCTCGTCGGCGGCGCGCCGGGTCAGCTGGTCGATGCCGTCACGGACCTCGGTCGTTTCCGAGAACATGACGGCCGCGCCGGCGCGGACCAGCAGGTCGCTGGCAAACCCCACGGCCGGGTTGGCGGTCACGCCGGAGAAGGCATCGCTGCCGCCGCACTGCACGCCGACCACCAGTTCCGAGGCCGGCACGGTCTCGCGGCGGCGCTTGTCGAGCTCCAGCAGGTGCGCCTCGGCGGTGCGCATGATGGAATCGATCATGTCGCCGAAGCCGACGTGGGCCGCGTCCTGCAGGCAGACCACGTCCACGTCCTGGGCGCCGCGGATCGGAATGGTCCCGGCCGGGAACAGGCGGCCCGGCTGCAACTTTTCGCAGCCCAGGCTGACGACCATGGCGCGTCCGCCGAAATTCGGGTTCCTGGCAATGTTGCGCAGGGTGCGGATCGGGATCTCGGCGCCGGGCGCCTCGATGGCGACGCCGCAGCCATAGATATGCTCGAGGGCGACCACGCCGTCGACGTTCGGGTACTTGGGCAGCAGCTCGTCCTTGATGCGCTTGACGGCGAAGTCGACGACGCCCGACACGCACTGCACGGTCTGGCTGATGGCCAGCAGGTTGCGGGTGCCGACCGAACCGTCCGGGTTGCGATAGCCTTCGAAGGTAAAGCCTTCCAGCGGTGGCAGGGATTCGGGCTCGCCGGCACGCCGCGGCAGGTTGTCGAGCTCGCGTGCGGGCGGCATGCCGACCAGCGATTCCTCGATCCAGGTGCCGCGTGCAACGGGTTGCAGCGCGTAGCCGATCGTCACGTTGTAGCGCGTGATGGCCTCGCCCTCGGCGATGTCGCGCAGGGCGACCTTGTGCCCTTCCGGCACCCTGGTCGCCAGCGTCAGGCCGTCAGGGAAGACCGTGCCTGGCGGGAGGCCGCCGGCATTGACGACAATCGCGACATTGTCGTTCTCGTGCATGCGGATG
>JAKOOD010000082.1 GCA_022701635.1 Burkholderiaceae bacterium
AGTTAACATTTGTCCATATACGACTGGTCTCGCTAGACTGGACTCGCGCCGAACCTGCACCACCCCGGTGCAAGACGGCATCCAATAACGACGATGAGAGATCCAGGATGACGACTCCTACAGCCCTGCCCGGTTTTACCCGTACCCTGCTCGCCGCTTCCCTGCTGCTGGCGTTTGCGCCGGCCTGGTCCCAGCAGGCCGCCGATGTACCTGCCGATACGTCCGCCGCCGCGGTCCCGGCTGCCACGCCCGCTGCGGACGGCACCCCCGCCACCGCCTCGGTGATCGTGCTCGGCTCGCGCGGCGCCGCCCGCACCGCCCTCGACGCCGCCGCGCCGGTCGGCCTGATCAGCGCCAAGGACATGCAGATGGCCGGGCCGCTGGAACTGGGCAAGCTGCTGCAGACGCTGGACCCCTCCTTCAATTTCTCGTCGACTTTCATCAGCGACGGCACCGACATCATCCGCCCGGCCACGCTGCGCTCGCTCGGCCCCGACCAGCTGCTGGTGCTGGTCAACGGCAAGCGCCGCCACCAGCAAGCGCTGGTCAACGTGCAGCAGACCATCGGCCGCGGCTCGGCCGGCACCGACATCAATGCGATCCCGATGTCGGCGATCCAGCGCATCGAGGTGCTGCGCGACGGCGCCGCCGCCCAGTACGGCTCCGACGCCATCGCCGGCGTGATCAACATCGTGCTCAAGCAGACCACCGACAGCACCCAGCTGTCCGGGAGCGTCGGCGGCACCAGCGAAGGCGGCGGCGCGCTGCGCTCGGCCAGCGCCAACACCGGCTGGGCGATCGGCGACGGCGGCTACGTCAACCTCACCGTCGAAGGCCGCCACCGCGGCGAGACCAACCGCGCCGGCCTCGACACCCTGCGCGTCGATCCGCCGCGCGTCACCCAGCGCATCGGCGACAGCCTGGCCAAGGACAAGTACTTCTGGTGGAACGCGGCGCTGCCGGCCGCCGGCGGCGAGTTCTACAGCTTCGGCGGCGTCTCGCACCGGACCGGCGATTCGGCCGGCTTCTTCCGCACCGCCGGCGATGGCCGCAACGTGCCGTCGGTGTATCCGAACGGCTTCCTGCCGAACATCCGCACCACGGTCAAGGACGGCTCGTTCGCGGTCGGCTACCGGCGCGACCTGGCCGATGGATGGAAAGCCGACCTGTCGCTCAACCACGGCCGCAGCGAGCTCGATTTCCATGAAAAGGAAACCATCAACATCAGCTACTGGTACGAGCCGAAACCGGGCGGCGGCATCTACGCCGAATCGCCGCTCGAAGCCGACACCGGGGCCCTGAAATTCAAGCAGACCACCGTCAACGCCGACCTGCGCGGTCCGCTCCAGATCGGCGGACGCGAAATCTCGTTCGCCACCGGTTTCGAATACCGCCGCGACGGCTACGGCATCGATGCCGGCGATCCGGTCTCCTACCAGTACGGCCGCACCAACAACCCGGCCATCGCGATCCGCGACCAGCTGGGTGGCGTGGCGGCCTCCGGCACCCAGGGCTTCCCCGGCTACACGCCGGCCACCGCGGTCGACGACAGCCGCCACAACATCGCGCTCTACCTGGATGCCGAACACAAGCTGACGCGCGAACTGCTGCTGGGCGCCGCCGTGCGCTGGGAAAAATACTCGGACTTCGGCAGCACCACCACCGGCAAGTTGTCGCTGCGTTACGATCCGTCGAAGACCGTCGGCCTGCGCTCCACCGTCTCGACCGGCTTCCGTGCGCCCGGCGTGCAGCAGAAGTTCTACAGCTCGGTCTCGACCAACCTGAACGCCGCCGGCGTGCTGACCGAGACCCTCACCGCACGCGAAGGCAGCACCGTCACGCGCGCCTTCGGCATCCCCAACCTGAAGCAGGAAACCTCGAAGAACGCCAGCGTCGGCCTGGTGCTGCGGCCAATGCCGAACTTCTCGCTGACGGCCGACCTGTGGGGCATCGACATCAAGGACCGCATCGTGTTCTCGTCCAACATCGCCCCCGAATCCGGCGCCTGCGCGAGCGCGGCGGCCTGCCCGATCCGCGCCATCCTCGATCCGCTGAAGGTCGGCCAGGCGCAGTTCTTCACCAACGCCATCGACACCCGGACGCGCGGCCTCGACATCGTCGCCGAACACACCACGCGCTGGACCGGATCGACGCTGGTGCTGTCCGGCCAGTTCGATTTCAACCGCACCAAGGTGGCGGGCCGCCACTCCGACTCGCCGGTCCTGAGCGGCACCCAGCTGTTCGACGACGCCCAGGTGACCCTGATCGAACGCGGCCAGCCGCGCCAGCACCATGTGCTGTCGGCCGACTACACGCGCGGCGCCTGGAACGGCAACGTGCGTGCCAATTACTACGGCGAAGTGCAGGGCCAGGGCTTTACGGCACCGTTCGTGCAGACCTGGGATGCGAAGTGGATCCTGGACGCGACGCTGCGCTACAACGTCAGCAAGGCCACCAGCGTGACGCTCGGCGCCAACAACCTGTTCAACACCTTCCCGACCAAATGGGATCCGGTGCGCGCCGCCCCCTTCCCGCAGCTGGGCTTCACCTACTGCTGGGAGACCTGCCCGTTCGGCATCAACGGGCGCTCGTGGTATGCGCGGATCGACGTGACGCTGTAAATCGCTCGATCAGGTGTGCGTCGCCACCAGCACGCCAAAAGCGCGCGCCCTGGCTGCGCCGTTTACGTGATGCACGCGCAGGAACGCGGGACTGTCCCAGTGTTCCTGCGCCACGCGATCGCGCGTCATGGGGCAGTCGCCACGCAGCCCGGATCACCGTTGGAAACCGCGCCGCCACGGCGGCTTCGCCGCACCCGCAATCCTGCCGATATCACATAAAGCATGTCCATCTGACATGTTGCGGCATTCATAAGTTACTGTTTTACTGAACTTTTCTTATTGACAGTACATACGAGAGTAAATAAAGTGCGGAGCCGTGTAACGACAGTTCCACAAAGCAAGGCCAAGAACATACGCTACGAAAAGCAGGCGCCGGCAAGCGCACGCTGATAAACCAGGAAACGCAATGAAAAAGACTTTCGCCGCACTCGCGGTACTCGGTGTCTCCATGTCGAACGCGTCCGCGCAATCGAACGTCACCGTGTACGGGATTATCGACGCCGGCATCAGCCGGGTCATCAACAGCAACGGCACCCGCACCTTGGTCGAACCGGGTCAAATGCTGCCCTCGCGCTGGGGCTTTCGCGGCGAGGAAAACCTCGGTGGCGGCCTGAAGGCGCGCTTCGGCCTCGAAGGCTTGCTGCAGAACGATGTCGGCGGGGCCGGCATACCGACCGGGACCCCGTCCACGACCGCGCTGTTCGATCGCGAAGCGACGGTCGGCCTGTCCGGCGGTTTCGGCGCTGTCAACCTGGGCCGACAGAATTCCCTCTCCATGATTACGATCGTCGCGGCCGATCCGCAGGGCGTGGCGTTCGCGGCGAGCAACCCGAACATTCTGTTTTCGGCGGGGAACAGCGCCCCTGCCTTCGGGGCCTACGGCGCCAACAATGGCGGCTCGGCCGTTCGCCAGAGTAACTCGATCAGGTACACCTCCCCTTACTACAAGAACTTCGGCTTCGCCGTGATGCGCGCCTTCGGCGAGCAGCCCGGCTCAACCGAGAAAAACAAGTATGAAAGCGTGGCGGGCTTCTATCATACCGGTCCGCTCAACGTGTCCGCCGTGGCGACGCGCATGAAGAACATCACCGCCAGCGAGGAAGTCAAGTCCTACATCGTCGGCGCACGCTACGTCCGATCGCGCGTCACGCTGCGCTCGACCTATTCCGCCAGCCGCGTCGACGCCACGCGCCGCAAGATCAGCGTCTTCGGCGTCGGCGCCGACTACCTGGTGGCGCCGGCCGTGACCCTGACCGCCGCCGCCTACAACATCCGCCGCAGCGGCGACCTCGACGACGACGCGCAGGAGGCCATCGTGATCGCCAAGTACGCGCTCAGCAAGCGCAGCAACCTCTATGCCACGATCGGCGCCGCGCGTACCGGTAGCGTCGTCACCGCCACCCAGGTCGACCTGGCGCAGAACTACGTCGCGGTCGGCAGCGATTCGGCGACACGCTTTACGACGGGTATGCAGCACTTCTTCTGAGCGGCAGCTTCATGATGCCCCCGCCGCGCTAATGCGGCGGCGCGCGCCAGTCGCCGCCGCTCGTGTAGTTCGGATCGGGGTCCACGTAAAC
>JAKOOD010000092.1 GCA_022701635.1 Burkholderiaceae bacterium
CGCCGATCAGGGCCGACGACAGCAGGTAGGGTTCCACGCCCATCTCCACCAGGCGCGAGACCGCGCCCAGGGTGTCGTTGGTGTGCAGCGTGGTCAGCACCAGGTGGCCGGTCAGCGCCGCCTGCACGGCGATTTCCGCGGTCTGGCGGTCGCGCACCTCGCCGATCATGATGATGTCCGGATCCTGGCGCAGCACGTGCTTCAGGATCTTCGGGAAGGTCAAGCCGATCGCATCGTTGACCTGGTTCTGGTTGATGATGTCGAGCTGGTATTCGACCGGGTCCTCGATCGTGACGATGTTCTTTTCGATGCTCTTGAGGTGGCTGATCGCGGCGTACAGGCTGGTGGTCTTGCCGCTGCCGGTCGGGCCGGTCACCAGGATCAGGCCGTGGCTGCGCCCCAGCAGGCGCTTGAAGGAGCCGACCGCGGTCTCGTTCATGCCGAGCTTGTCGACGTCGAGGATCGACTGGTTTTTATCGAGCACGCGCAGCACCACCTTTTCGCCGTAGATGCCGGGCAGCGAGGAAAAGCGCAGGTCGACCGTGCGGCCCTGGGTCGCGACCTGGATGCGGCCGTCCTGCGGCAGGCGCCGTTCGGCGATGTCGAGGTTGGCCATCACTTTCAGGCGCGAGACGATGGCCGGGTGCTGCTCGACCTTGGGCGCCATGATCTCGTACAGCACGCCGTCGATGCGCAGGCGGATGCGCGCGCGGTTGCGCGAGATCTCGATGTGGATGTCGCTGGCGCTGTCGCGGATCGCGCGCTGGATCACCGCGTTGACCATGTTGATGACGGGGCTGGCGCCGGCCATCTCGTCGATCTGGGTGTAGTCGTCGGGGATGGTCGACTGAATCAGCTCGAGGTCGCTGGCCTCGGTGTGCACGAATTCCGGCAGGCTGCCGCCATAGGCATCGTCGGCCAGGCGCCGGATGTCGGCCGGCGGCGCCACCACCACCCGGATCTTGCAGCCGGTGCGGGTACGCATCTCGTCGAAGTAATGGATCGCCTGCGGCTCGGCGGTGGCCACGGTCAGCGTGCCGCGCACGCTGAACAGCGGCAGCACGTTCAGGCGGCGCGCCACGTCGCGCTCCAGCAGCGCCAGCGCGGCCGGATCGTACATGCCGGCGCGCAGGCTGACGTAGGTGAGCCCGAGCTGGTCGGCCAGCGCCTGGTACAGCACGGCTTCGCTGATCCATTTTTTCTCGACCATGATCAGGCCCATGCGCTTGCCGGTCTGGTCCTGCAGGCGCGCCGCCTCGGCCACCTGCTCGGCGCTGGCGGCGCCGCGTTCGACCAGCAGGTCGCCCAGCTTGGCGCCGGCCTGCGCCGCTTTCCTGGGCGCCCCGGTTTTCGCATCGAACAGCGGCAGCTGTTCCTGCAGGCCGGTGGCGCCCAGGATTTCCTGCAGCAGCGGACTCGGATAGGCGAGCTTGAGCCAGCCGCCCAGGCCGGCCAGGCGTTCGCCCATGTCGGCCAGCATGCCGAGCGCGCGCCCCGACAGCAGGGTCACCTTGGCCAGGTCGATCACGATCGCGACCTGGTGGCGGCCGATGCATTCGCCGAGGGCTTCCTGCAGGTCCTTCACCGCCTCGTCGGCGACCAGCGCCGCGCCCGGGGCGAGATAGGTCATCGCGCCGATGCGGCTGCGCGTGATGCTGCTCGCGCCGGGGGACAAAGCGGTGTCGTTCATGCCATTTCTGCGGCGGCCGGCGCCGGATCGCGCTGGATGCCGAAGCGCGCGATCCATTCGGGCTCGAGGCGGCACACCTGTTCGAACACGGCGATCACGCCCGGATCGAGCTGGGTGCCGGCCACGCGCACGATTTCCGCCATCGCGATCTCGTGGCTGCGGCCGGCGCGGTAGGCGCGCGAGCTGGTGATCGAATCGTAGGTGTCGGCCACCGCGATGATGCGCGCGTTGTACGGGATGTCGTTGCCGGCCAGGCCGTGCGGATAGCCGGTGCCGTCGTATTTTTCCTGGTGATGGCGCGCGCCCGGGACCGCACCCTGCAGGCGGTCGATGTGGCGCAGGATCTCGTAGCTGCGCTCCGGGTGCACCATGATGAAGGTGAACTCGTCGCGCGTCAGGCGGCCCGGTTTGCACAGCACCGCGTCCGGGATACCGATCTTGCCGACGTCGTGCAGCAGCGAGCCCCAGAACAGGTTGTCCAGCTCGCGCGCCGGCAGGCGCATCGCGCGGCCGATCTCCATCGCGATGTGGTGCACGCGCTCGGAGTGGCCGCGCGTGTACGGGTCCTTGGCTTCCACCGCCTCGATCAGCGCCGCCGCCATCTGCGTGTTGAACTTGCTGGTCTCGGCCAGCATGCTGTGCATGCGCGACAGGCTGGACAGGTGATTGGCCAGCACTTCGCCCAGCTTGCGGTCGCTGTTGCTGAAATCGTCCTTGTGCGCGTGGTTCAGCAGCACCAGGATCGCCACCACCGATTTGTCCTGGAACACCGGGCAGCACAGGATTTTGAAAGGCATGTCGGTGAAGATGTAGGCGCGGCGCGGGTCGGCCGGGTCGTTCATGACGATCGGCTGGCGCGAGGAGTGGGCGAAGCGGTACAGGTCGCCGCGCATCTCGACCAGCACCAGGTCGAGGTTGTGGATCGGCTTCGACAGGTTGGTGGCCGACACGCACAGGCTCTCGCCCGGCTTGATGAAGGCGGCGACGTCGGCGTCCATGTGCTCGGCCCAGCTCTCCAGCAGGCTGCCGAACACGTCTTCGCCATTGTCCATGTCCTGCACCTGGCGGTCGATCGCATACACCAGGTGCAGCTCTTCGTAGCGGTCGGACAGCTCGCCCGCCATCTGGTCGAGTTCACCCTGGCGCCGGCATTCGTCGGCCAGCGCGGCGGCGACGTCTTCCAGGCCCTCGGCCAGCGCATCCCACGCGAAGGGCACACCGCCATCCGGCGCCGCGGCGGCTTCGCGCACGCCGACCCAGCCGGCGACCTTGCCCTTGACCGTCACCGGCGCATATAAAAGGGAACAGCCGCCGGCGTCGTGGCGTTGCATGCCGTCGCCGCTGGCGCTCCAGGCGAAACCGCCCGCGGCCAGGCCGTCGAGCCAGGCCGCCAGGTCGTCATGTCCAGGCGCGGTCCAGCAGGGCATGCCGGCGCCATCGCAGACCAGCAGCGCGAGTTCCCTGCCGCAGCTGCGCTGCAGCCAGCGGGCGTAGCGCTCGTAGTCGAGATCGAGGTCGGGCAGGGAGGGAAGAAGGGGGGACATGGAGGCTCCGGCGGTATCAGGCGAAGACCCTGGCGAGGCGCGCCACCAGCTGGCGCGGACTCAGGGGCTTTTCGAGGAATTCGGTGTTGGACAAGGCACGCGCCCAGTCGCGCTCCTCGAGCGCGGTCATGGACGTCATCACGAAGATCGGGAAGTCGTGGTCCGGGTAGGTGGAGCGCGCGAGCGGGCACAGGGTGCGCCCGTCCATGCCGTCCATCTGGATGTCGCTGATCAGGACGTCCGGCAGCCGCTGCGCCATGCAGGCCAGCGCCGCATGGCCGTCGTGCGCGACCGTCACGGCATAGCCGGCCTTTTCCAGTGCCAGGCGCAGCACGCGCGTGACGTGGGGTTCGTCGTCGACGAGCAGGATATGTCGTTGGGTCATAAGGTCACCACGCCGCTGGCGGCGGGCGCGATCTTGAGGTGAATGGAGAAGGTGCTGCCGATGCCGGGTTCGCTGTCGAGCGCGATGCGGCCGTGGTGCAGTTCGACGATCTGCGCCGCCAGGTACAGGCCGAGGCCGTGGCCGCCGCGCGCCACCTTGGCATCGCGCTCGCTGACGCGGTAGAACTTGTCGAACACGCGCTCGCGGTCGGCGCCGGCGATGCCGATGCCGGTATCGCGCACGCTGATCACGATCTCGTGGTCTTCGTTACGGGCCGACAGCAGCACGCTGCCGCCCGGGCGGTTGTACTTGATGGCATTCGTGAGCAAGTTGTTCAGGGCGATGCGGAACAGGTCCTTGTCGATCGCCACCGCTTCCAGCTCGCGCGGCAGGTCGAGCGACACGCGCAGCTGCTTGCCTTCGGCGCGCGGCAGGGCGTGCTCGTAGGCGTCGCGCAGCAGATCGTCGAGGCGCACGCGGTTGCGTTCCGGGCTCATGCTGCCGGTTTCCAGCTTGCTGACGTTGAGCAGGTTGCCGACCAGCGCATTCATGCGCTCGATCTCGTCCTGGATCACGTTCAGCGATTCGACGCGCAGGGTCTCGTCGTCGGCATCGGCGTCGGCCAGGGTTTCGGCGTACATGCCGATCACGTTCAGCGGCGACTTCAGTTCGTGCGAGACGTGGGCGACGAAATCGTTGCCGGCCTGGCGCGCCAGCTGTTCGCGGGTGACGTCGCGCAGCACCACCAGGGTGCCGAAGGCCATCGCGCCGTGGGCCGCCGTGAGCGGCTGTACCGTCGCCGACAGGTACTTGCCTTCGACGTTGGCCGGGGTGAAGTCGACGCTGTGCGCATGCAGGGTATCGCGCTGGTTGCCCGCATAGCGGGCGAGCAGGGTGCGCAGCGCCGGATCGCGGCACCAGGCATCGACCGGCTGCTCGAGGATGGCGTCGACGCCGACGCCGAGCAGGGGCTCGACCTTGTCCGAGGCGAAGGTCACCAGGCCGCCCGGCGCCAGCATCAGCAGGCCGTCCGGCAGCGACTGCAGGGCGGCGGTCAGCTTCTTGCTGCCGTACTGGAGGACCTGGTTGTCGGCGCTGGCGTTCAGGCTGCCGCGTTCGAGCTGGGCGATGCGCTGGCTGGTGGATTGCAGGTAGGCCTGCAGGCTACCGGCCAGTTCGCGCACGTCGCTGGCGCTCGCCTGTTGTGCAATTCCAACATCGCCGATCTGGCGCAACTGGCGCCCAAGCGCATCCAGCGGCGCCAATTCGCGCTTGATCACGACATAGACCAGCGGTACCAGCAGGAACATCGTCAGCGCCAGCAAGGCCATGAACTGGACGTCGCGCGCCAGTACCGCATAGCCCGGCTGGTGGAAGCCGACACGCACGAACGCCTGGCCGGCACTGCGGTCATCGAGTGGGCCATAGAATTCGATCAGTCCGTTCGGCAGGGTGCGCTGGCCGAAGCTGGTGGCCGCTTCCGGCGGCAGTGCGGCGCCCGGCACGAAAGTGCCGCGGCCGGCGACGTCGGCCAGCGTACGACCGTCCGCATCCAGGATGGCGGCGTAAGCGAGCTCACCATTGTTCTGGTACGCGAACAGGGTATTCAGTACACTCGGGCCCTGGGAGTTGCTGTCGAGGTATTTGAACGGAATCCTGCCGAGCGCGCGCACGAGGCTGACACCGCTGGCACGCACTTCGTCGCTGCGGCTGGACTGCTGGCGATGCACGAGGAGGAGGACGACCAGGGCAATGACGACCAATGCGCCTGCGATCAGGGCGATGCCGATGCGGTTGAGTTTCATTCTTTGCAACCTTGTGGCATAAATGTTTCGTCTTGGTAAGGTCTGTCACTATAGAATGGGTGGTTGCTGCAAGGCAAACTGTTTTCAAGTGTGCGCTGCTGTGAAGCAACATATGTCGCCCGGGTCAGGAATCCTGCCGTACATACCCCCAAACGTGAAATTGTGCAATATAGTTCTTTTGGGAAATATGCGTTATATAAAATACATCGATGTTGTATGGATAGCGCCCCGGGGATAATCAGTGATCGATAATCAAACCTTCATGTTGGCGATCGGTATCGGCAACATTGTGTTTGCCCTGCTGATGGCGGGCTACATGCGCAATGTCGACAATACCCCTGCGCTGCGCTACTGGATGTGGGCGCGCCTGCTTGGCGGCGTCGGCCAGGCGTGCTGGTGGCTGGCGCCGGTCGTCAAGCTGCCGGTGATCGACATGCTGACGCCGTTCGCCTGGATCGGCGGCGTGATCATCGAAGTGGCCGCTTACTGCCTGTTCTTCGGCATGCCGCACTGGCGCCGCCTGGCCTACCTGGCCGCGCTGGCGTCGGGACTGGTGCTGGTGGGAGCGATGGCGGCCGGCGTGTCGCGCCTGCAGATGCAATGGATCGTGTCGATCATCATGGCGTGGTTCGCGGCCTGCGCCGCGGTGCTCCTGCTGCGCGAGCGCGGGGCGTCGCTGCTGCAGCGGATCATCGGCGTCAACGACGCCCTGTTCGCAGTGGCGATCGGGGCCTGGATCGTGTTCGAGCATGGGCGGCTGGACGTCGCCATCACGCCGGTGGGCGGCGCGACCTACCTGCTCAGCTATATGATGATGATCGTCAATGGCTTCGGGTTCCTGTTGCTGTGCAAGCAAAAGGACGACCTGCAGATGCAGCGCCTGGCCACCATCGACGGCCTGACCGACACCCTCAACCGGCGCGCCTTCTTCGAGCGTGCCGAAAGCGCGCGCCTGCTGGCGCTGCGCCTGCGCAAGCCGATCGCGCTGATGATGCTCGACCTCGACCATTTCAAGCGCCTGAA
>JAKOOD010000112.1 GCA_022701635.1 Burkholderiaceae bacterium
GGCCCTGCCTACGCAGGGGCGACGTTTATCTGCCAACAATAGATAGAGCGCTTCAGGACGCCAGCAATTCCCGTGCATGCTTGCGCGTCGTCTCGGTAATCTCGATCCCGCCCAGCATGCGCGCCACCTCTTCCACGCGCGCCTTGGTGTCCAGCACGTCGATGCGCGACACGGTCTTGCCGCCGTCGACGGTGCCCTTGGCCACCTGGAAATGCTGGTTGGCCTGGCTCGCCACCTGCGGCAAGTGGGTCACGCACAGCACCTGGCGGCTCTGGCCGAGGCGCTTCAGCAGGCGTCCGACGACTTCCGCCACGCCGCCACCGATACCGGTGTCGACCTCGTCGAAGATCAGGGTCGGCACCGTGGTCGCGTTGGCGGTGATCACGGAAATGGCCAGCGAAATACGCGCCAGCTCGCCGCCCGAGGCGACTTTCGCCAGCGGACGCGGCACCACTCCGGCGTGGCCGGCCACCAGGAATTCGACCTGCTCCAGGCCGTACGCCGCCGGCTCGCACGGATTCAGCCCGACCACGAAGCGGCCGCCGCTCATCGACAGTTCCTGCATCGCTTCCGACACCTGCGACGACAGGCGCTGGGCCGCCTGCGCGCGCGTGGCCGACAGCGTGCGCGCCGCCTCCATGTACACGCCCCTGGCTTTTTCTTCCTGGCGGCGCAGGCCGTCGACGTCGCTGGCGTCGGCCAGCTGCTTCAGCTTGGCCTTCAGCTGGGCGTGTTCTTCCGGCAGGTCCTCGGGCGTGACGCGGAACTTGCGCGCGGTGCTGTGGATCGCATCCATGCGCGCGTCGACCTGGGCCAGGCGCTCGGGGTCGAGCTCGACCTTGTCGACGTAATTGTTCAAGGCGTACACGGCTTCCTGCAGCTGGATGCGGGCCGGCTCCATGCAGTCGAGCACGGCCTGCAGGCCGGCATCGACGTCGACCAGCTTGATCAGTTTCTGGTTCAGCGAGGACAGCTGCGACAGGATCGGCTGCTCGGATTCGGAGATCGCGTTCAGCGCTTCCTGCGCGCCTTCGATCAGGCTGGCGGCGTGCGACAGGCGGCTGTGTTCATTGGCGATCTCGACCCACTCGCCCGGCTTGACCGCGAGTTTATCCAGCTCGCCGACCTGCCATTCGAGGCGCTCGCGTTCCAGCAGCACGTTCTTGGCATTGGTCTCGTATTCCTCGCGCTGGCGCGCCAGCGCCCGCCACGCTTTGTAGGTGCTGGCGACCAGTTGCACCTGGGCGCTGGCGATCGGATCGCGCACCGCCACCTGGTTGTCGAGCAGCGCGCGCTGGGCATCCCCCTTGAGCAGCGACTGGTGCGCGTGCTGGCCGTGGATGTCGACCAGCAGCTCGCCCAGCTCGCGCAGCTGGCTGGCGGTGGCGGCGCTGCCGTTGATGTAGGCCTTGGAGCGGCCGGCATTGTCGATCACGCGGCGCAGCAGCGCGCCGCCCTCCTCGATCCTGAATTCGTTCTGCTCGAGCCAGCTGCTGGCGGCCGGCGTCAGGGCGAAGTCGGCGCTGATGTCGGCCTTGGCCGCGCCTTCGCGCACCATGCTCGCGTCCCCGCGCCCGCCGAGCGCCAGCTGCAGGGCGTCGATCAGGATGGACTTGCCCGCGCCGGTCTCGCCGGTGAATACCGAAAAGCCATTCGAGAACTCGAGCTCGATCGTGTCGACGATGACGAAGTCGCGGATGGAAAGTAGACGCAACATGAAAGAACGTGTCTCCAGGGAGTTGGATCGGATTATTTGAGCTTGCCGTCGCTGGACGGGTATTCGTTCCAGTGCAGCTTTTCGCGCAGCGTGTGGTAGTAGCTCCACCCTTCCGGATGCAGGAAGGTGATGGTGTTGGGCGAGCGCGAAATCATGATCTGGTCGCCGTGCTGCAGGCTCGTAAACGTCTGCATGTCGAAGTTGACGCTGATGTCGCGCCCGTTGACGATTTCGACCACGATGTCGCTGGTGTCCGGTACCACGATCGGGCGGTTGGACAGCGCGTGCGGCGCGATCGGCACCAGCACGATGCCGGCCAGCGTCGGATGCAGCAGCGGGCCGCCGGCCGACAGCGCGTAGGCGGTGGAACCGGTCGGCGTGGAAATGATCAGGCCGTCCGAGCGCTGGTTGTACATGAAGGCGCCATCCACCGTGACCTTGAGTTCGGCCATGCCGGCGCCGGTGCCGCGCGCCACCACCACGTCGTTGACCGCGACCGAGCAATGGATTTGCACACCATCGCGCACCACGCGCGCCTCCAGCAGCGTGCGCTCCTCGGTCTTGGCCTTGCCGCTCAGGATCTCGCCGAGCGCGGGCAGCATGCGCTCGATCGGGATGTCGGTAATGAAGCCCAGGCGGCCCTGGTTGATGCCGATGAGGGGAATCTTGTAGCCGGCCAGGCGACGTGCAATGCCGAGCATGGTGCCGTCGCCGCCGATCACGATGACGGCGCAGGCCTGCGCGCCGAACTCTTCCACCGTCATGGCGTCCACGCCGGGCACTTGCACATAGCTGGCGGTATCGGCTTCGAGCACGGGACGATAACCGCCCTCGCGCAGGAAGTCGACGATGGCCCGCACCGGCTCGTCGATGCCGGCGGTATTTTGCCGTACGACCAGCGCGATGGTTTGTTGCGATTCAGGCGGTACGGGCATACGGTTCTCGGCAGCAGGTGGTAGAGACACAGAAGATTAACCGATTCGTTCGGCTTCTGCTATAACGCAACTCAGCCATCACTGTATAAAAGCACAGTATAGTTGAGGGAGCCGGATTCCGGCAAGGGCGTCCGTCGTTCAGTGCAGCACGCCAAACATCACTGCGCCGAGGATCGCCAGGCCGATGGTCAGCTGGTGCAACAGTATCAGCACCAGCCAGCGCAGCGCGGTGAGCTTGCGCGAGCCGCCATACACCTTGCGCATCGCGGCCGGCAGATAAAACGCCAGCCACATCCACAACAGGAAGGTAATGAAGCCGTAGGCGCCCCGCACCAGCACCATCACGGTCATTGTCAGGAACGCGAACGCGTTGGTGTGCAGTGCGAACAGCAAGTGCTCGCCGTAGCGCCGCCCGGAACCCAGGTACAGCACCTTCAAGTACAGCGCGAAGAACGGCATCATGAAGAAGACCGCGTAGGGCGCGTAGTGATAGAAGGACTCTTCCAGCAGCGCGCCTTTTTCTTCAAGGGAAAGGTCGCCGAAATAGACGATCCTGTCGGCGACATGCGCATTGTGGGGCTTCACCCACTCGCTCGCGCGCCGCGCCACGTCGCTGACCTCACCCGGATTGTCTTCCTTGAGCACGATGTCGGTCTTGCCGGTGTGCACGGCGGCGGGTGAAGCGGCGGGCTTGTCGGTAGCTTGTTCCCGGCCGGGCCCGGCATGCTGCTTTGCCTGCGCCGCGGCCGGCGGCGTGCCATGCTGCGCTGTTTCTCCTCCAAGCGATGTGACGTCATGCATGGAGAACTTCAAGACCGCGAAAAAGATCAGGCTGAATGTCAGGTACATGCGCAAGGGCTGCACGTAAGGAACGCGCCGCCCCTTGATATATTCCAGAGTCAGGCGTCCCGGGCGGAACAATAACAGGCCCAGCGACTTCCAAAGCTTGCCTTCGATTGCCACGTAGTGGCCGATAAACTCGTGCATGAACTCGCGCGCGCTCGGTGGATGCAACACGGTTTCCTGGCCACACTGGTGGCAGAAATGGCCGGAGACGGTGGCGCCGCAATTGGGGCAGTTGCTGGCGGCATGGTGCAGGTCGAGTTCGCT
>JAKOOD010000140.1 GCA_022701635.1 Burkholderiaceae bacterium
GGCGGTGATGCCGCCGATCAGCCAGCGGCTGTCGTACAGGGTGTGCAAATGGCCCTTGAAGTCGAAGCCCGGATCCTGCTGCGGCATCTCGACCACGCGCGCATCGAAGGGCACGCCGGGGATCGGCAGGCTGGGGGCCACCTGGGTCAGTGCGTGCTGCTCGCTGGCATTGCTCATCGTGTACTCCGTGCGTGGATCGGGTCGCTGCTCATGGGCGCAGATGGGTGCGGATCAGGGCCGGTTGGTGGCGGTGACGGCGGACGTCAGGGCACCCGGGATCAGCAGGCTCAGCTGCCGGTTCCAGTTCGCCAGCGGCGTCGCGGCGACGTAGACGATGTCCTTCGGCTGCAGCTCGAAAGCCTCGGCCAAGGCCAGCGATCCGGCCACGCGCGCATCCAGCTGGAATACCCGGGTACGCTCCGGCGTCTTGCGCACCACGTAGACCTGGCGCGCGTCGCCGCTCAGCGGACTGATGCCGCCGCTTTCGCCGAGCGCTTCGTTGAGCGTCAGGCGGCCGTCGTGCATCAGCAGCGCCTTGGGCGTGATCACCTCGCCCGACACGAACACCTTGCTTTCGTCGCGCGAATGCACGCGCACGACGTCGCCCGGCGCCAGCATCACTAGGCCGGGATTGACGCCCTTCTGGACCAGCTCGCGCAGGTTGACGATGTAGCGCTGCTGGCCGCGTTCCAGGGCGATGCGGCTCTGGTCGGCGGTAGGCAGCAGGCCGCCGGCACGATTCAGCGCTTCGACCAGGGTCATCGGAATGTCGTTGATCGCCTGCAGGCCGGGCGACTTGACTTCGCCGTCGATGTAGACGCGCTTGCTGCGGTAGGCCTGCACGCGCAGCGTGACGTTGGGGTGAGCCAGGTACTTGGCCAGGCGGATAGTCAGCAGCCCGCGTGCTTGTTCCTCGGTCAGGCCTTCCATCACCAGCAGTCCGACCAGCGGAAACTGGATGCGGCCCTGGTGGTCGACCACGAAGCCCTGCGGTACCGCGCTCGCGCTCGCGGCCGTGGCGGGATCGGCGTTGCCGGACGCCGTCAGGCCGCCCGCCAGTTCGGGATGGTCCCACACCACGATCGAGAGGATGTCGCCGCCGCCGATTTTATACGGCGGCGGGTTCGGCACCAGCAGGCGGTCGAGGTTCTGGTTGGCCACCGCGCGATTCTGCTGCCGTTCGCTGGCGAGCAGCGTCTCGGTGATGAGTTCTGTCGGCGGCGCAGGTTCGTCGGCACCGGCGTTCGTGCCGGAACGGAAATGGATGCCGGGCGCGCTGCACCCCGCCAGGACCAGCCCGAAGGCCAGGCACAGTACCGGCAGCGGGGCCAGATGCCTGGCCAGAGCACGGACGCATGCCAGGCCCGCACTGCCCATGTTTACGGGAAATTTCCTGCTAGATGCATTCATGTGGCGCCTGTTGTATGAGCTGCCAGCCTTTGGCGATCAGAGTCAGGGTAAGCTGCTCAACAGGCAGGGCTTTGGCTTAAGTCAAACGGCTGGCTCAGGTCAAAGGGGCCGGTCGGCCGTCAACGCATCTCTTCGATCAGCTTGAGGACGCCGGCGAAACGCCACACGCGGCGCAGCTCGATCACGTCGTAGTGCGCCGCCACGTTCGGTGGAAACGCCGCGTAACGGGCGTTCAGGCCGACGGTACGGCGCACGATGTCGTCGATGTCGGCGCGGCCGCTGGAGCGCACGATGGTCACGTCCTCGACGCTGCCGTCGCTGCGGATCGCCACGCTGACGATCGGGAAGGTGCGCACCAGGCCTTCGGCCAGCAGGTTCTCGCCGACGATGGCGTTGCGCTCGATCTTCTGGCGCACGCTGTCGATGTACATGCGCAGGGGCACGTCGCGGCTGGCGGCGTCGGCGCGCGCGCGGCGCAGGTCGCGCTGCGCTTCCTCGGCGGGACGCAGCGCCGGCGGCAAGGGCTTGCCGATGTCGATCCCGCGCAGCGCATCGCGCGCACGGGCCATCACGCCGCCACCCAGGTCGGCACGCGGCGCCGCTCCGCTTCCCGGGCCGCTGCCATTGCCGCTGCCGCCGCCTGCGGCAAGGCGCGCTTCACCGGCACCGGGACTGGACGCCTGGCCACCGTCGCGGTCTGCACGCTCCTGGGCGGCCTGCCGGGCCAGCCGGCGCGCCCCCTCGTCGGCCTGTTGACGGGCCAGCTGCTCGGCCTGCTGCCGGGCACGCTCGTCGGCGGCGCGCTGTTCGGCCAGCTGGCGTGACTGCTGCTCGGCCAGCTGCTGCGCATGCTGCTGCTCGGCCAGTTGCCGCGCACGCTGCTGCTCGGCCAACTGCGCTACACGCTGCTGCTCGGCCAGCTGCTGCGCACGCTGCTGCTCGGCCAGCTGCTGTGCACGCTGCTGCTCGGCCAACTGCTGTGCACGCTGCTGCTCGGCCAACTGCTGCGTCCTTTGCTGCTGAGCCAGTTGCTGGACACGTCGCTGCTCGGCCAGTTCACGCGCCCTCTGCTGCTCGGCCAACTGCTCCACACGCTGCTGCTCGGCCAGCTGCTCCACACGCTGCTGTTCAGCCACGTTCGCCGCCTGCTCCTGCCGTAGCTGCTCGGCGCGCTGCTGTTCGACCTGCCGAGCAAGCCGGCGCTCCGCCTCCTGACGTGCCAGCGCCGCATCGCGTTCGCGCTGCTGCTCGACCGCGCGTTGCTCGGCCAGGACGCGCTGACGCGCCTCGTCACGTCGTTGCTGCCGCACCAGTTCATCCTGGACCGCAGCGCCCTGCCGGGCCAGCGCTTCGCCGCGGCGCTCGGCCTCGACCCGCGCGGCCGCCTCGGCTGCGTCGAGCGCCGCCCGTTCGTCGTTCTGGCGCCTCGCCTCGCGTTCGTGTTCACGCCGGGCGGCCAGGCGCTCGCGTTCTTCCTCGCGCTGGCGCGGATCGGGCTCGGACGCCACTTCGGGCGGCGCTTCCACTGCCGCGTCGGGCGCCTGCGCGCTGGCCATGGTATCGGGTTCGGACTCGGGCTCGGCAGCCGGGGGCGGCAACTTGAAATCGTTGTCCGCCGGCGTATCCTGAGCGATTACCCGTGCCGACAAAGTGTCCTCGGGCGTCCTTGGGCGCACGCGGCGGCGCGGCGAACGGCGCGGCGTGATAGTGGATGCTGGCGGCGGCGCGGATGGTAGTGGCGCAGGCACCGGGGCCGGTACCGGATCGAGCAGATTGAAACCGTGCTGCGCCGCGCGTGGGGCGGTCTGAGCCGCCGTTGCCGGCAACGGCAACGGCATCGCGAGCGATGGCGCCACGGGCGGGGTCGAGGGCGCAGGCAACGGGACCGGCTGGGATGCGGCAGGCGGCGGCAGCGCTACCTGCGGCAAAGATGATGGCATCGGTATGGGCGGCGGCAGCGGCATGCTGGGCGCCAGTCGGACGCTCAAGGGCGCACCGCCCCCCGCACGCAGCCCGGACACGCCGAAATGCAATGCCAGCAGCAGACCATGCAGTAACAGCGATACCAGCAGTCCCCAGGCAAGGCGGCGCTCGGAAGGGTCCATGGAGGCGGCACGGGCGGCCACGGCGGCATTCGACATCCTGGTTGGTATATTTGAAATATTGTCAGAGGATAATCATAGCCTACCTGCGACAAAGCGGCGAGCACGCGCTCTTCGGAGCGCTGCCGAGATTGCGGCTACAATGTTTGCACGATTAGCAGCAAGGGGTAGGAATGTCTCCAGGCTTCATATTTGCGACCGGTATCGAAAACAGTAATCCAACCATCCAGCACGGCCGCGTGCGCATGGACGAGCTGGAAAAATGTGGCCATTATCGTTACTGGAAAACCGATTTCGACCTGGTGGAGGAACTGGGACTGAAGGTGCTGCGTTATGGTCCGCCGCTGCACCGGACCTGGCTCGCACCGGGCCGCTACGACTGGGAATTCTCCGATCTCGTCTTCAACGACCTGCGCCACCGGAATATCGCGTCGATCGTCGACCTATGTCACTTCGGCGTACCCGACTGGGTGGGCAATTTCCAGAATCCCGATTTTCCCGCCCTGTTCGCCGACTACGCCGGTGCCTTTGCGCGCCGTTATCCCTGGATCCAGCTCTACACGCCGATCAACGAGATGTCGATCTGCGCGCTGTTCTCCGCATTGTACGGCTGGTGGAACGAGCAGACGACGACCGACCAGGGCTATGTGACCGCGCTCAAGCACATCGTCAAGGCCAACGTCCTGGCCATGCATGCGATCCTGAAAGTCCGTCCGGATGCGCTGTTCGTGCAGAGCGAGTCGAGCGAATACTTCCACGCCGAGCGTCCCGC
>JAKOOD010000173.1 GCA_022701635.1 Burkholderiaceae bacterium
CTCCAGGTTCCACAGCGCTTCGTTGAGCAGGTCGGGCAGCCCATTGCCGGATTCCGGCAGGCGCAGTGCCAGCTGGTCGAACCAGCCCGGGAAGTGCTCGTAGGCCGCCAGCAGCGTATAGGTGCTGATGCCCGAATTGACGATGTACTTGTTGTAGTCGCCGGCGTCGTACCAGCCCTTGGGACTCGAGATGATGGTGCCGGCCGGGCGCTTGCTGGAGGCCGCCGACGGGTGGATCTCGACCCGCGTGTCCGGATGGCCGGCGGCGCGCGCATAGGCCCCGGCGACGGCGGGCGTGAGCGCGATGCCGGCGCGGTTCAGCGTGTAGGCGCGGATCGCGCCGGCGTCGAGCTCGCGGTAGGCCTCGGCGCCGACCGGGAAGGGCGCCGACGCCGGCAGGCCGGCGACCTGCAGGCGGTAGGTGCCGGGCGTACGCAAGGCCGAAAAATCGGCCAGGCGCACGTTTTCGCCGGATGCGTCCCAGGTTGCGGGCGCGCCGAGGTCCCCTTCGAACACCTTGTTGCCGCCGGCATCGAGCACGGCGAAGCGGGCGGCGCTGCCGGCCGGCACCACCGCCAGCTTCTGCGAGGCCGGCAGGAAGCCCAGTTGATTGATCTTGATGGCAGGGGTGCTTGCGGCGCCGGCCACGGCGCTGCTGCCGAGCAGCAGGACGGCGCTGGCAAGGGCGTGAAGGGTGGGCCGACGGACGGCAGCGGCTCGGGTCATCTTGTCTCCTGATTCTTGTCTGTTGTATATATTAGCGAGCACGGCAGCGCCGTATGCGCTACCATTGAAATCGATTTCAGCTCACACCCATCGTAATGCGCGGGATTATAAAAAGTCAACCGCGCATCTTATCCGGAGACACCATTTGAAGACCAAGCTGATCACCGCGCTGGCCCTGGCCGCGGCTGCCGCCGCCATGCCCGCCACCGCCGCCGATCGTGTGGAACGGTTCGACCTCGCCGTTACCGTGGACGACCTGCCGGTCCACGGTCCGCTGCCGAAGGGCATGGACTGGCCGGGCATCGCGCGCGACTACATCGCGACCCTCAAGCACCATGGCGTGCCGCAGGCCTGGGGCTTCGTCAACGCCAGGCGCATCGCCGAGCAACCTGCGAGCGGAGCCGCGCTCGACGCCTGGCGCCAGGCCGGCTACCCGCTCGGCAACCACAGCAGCAGCCACCTGGGCCTGAGCCAGGCCGCGTCGCTGCAGGCCTGGCAGGACGACGTCGCCGCCGGCGAGCCGGCGATCGCGGCGCGCATGCGCGGCCAGGACTGGAAGGTGCTGCGCTACCCGTTCCTGGACGCCGGCAAGGAGCCGGCACGCCACGACGGCGCCGCCGCCTGGCTGAAAGGCCGCGGCTACCGCATCGCCGACGTCAGCATCAGCTTCGACGACTGGGCGTACACCGACACCTACGCGCGCTGCCGCGACCAGGGCGACCAGGGCGCGATCGCGGCCATGAAGGCCGACTACCTGAAACGGGTCGATCAGACCATCGCGCGCACCCGCGCCGTCTCGCAGCGGGTGTACGGCCGCATGATCCCGCAGGTGCTGCTGACCCACCTCGGCGCCTGGAGCGCGGCGACGCTGCCCGACGTGATGGCCAGGCTGGATCGCGCCGGCGCCCATTACGTGGCGCTGGACACGGTGCAGGGCGACCAGGCCTACCGCACGCCGAGTCCGCGCGCCGGCGACGGCATGCTGATGGAGCGGCGTGCGCAGGATGCCGGGGTCAAGCTCGACGGCTTGCCGGCGGTGGATCCGGTGATGGCGCTGGAGGCGCTCTGCCGCTAGTACGAAAAATGCATGACGATGCACGAAAACCTTCGTTGCCGGACGTGACGCGCGCCCTTAACCTTTGCGGATCACGACTCAGCAAGGCTTTTCATGTCCGCCGTATTGCAAACACGCCAACAATTTGCCATCAAGCCCTTCGACGCCGCCCTCGGCGCGGAAGTCCTGGGCCTCGACTTGTCGCTGCCGCTGGACGACGATGATTTCGCGCGCCTGCACCGCGCCCACCTGATGCACCATGTGCTGGTCTTCCGCGACCAGCACATCACCCCGGCCCAGCAGGTCGGGTTCAGCCGCCGCTTCGGTCCGCTGCAGATCCACGTGCTGCGCCAGTTCCAGCTGCCGACCCAGCCGGAAGTCCTGATCGTCTCGAACATCCGCGAAAACGGCCAGCCGATCGGCCTCGGCGACGCCGGCCACTTCTGGCATTCCGACCTCTCCTACAAAGAGACCCCGAGCCTGGGCTCGATGCTGCACGCCCAGGAACTGCCGGCGGACGGCAGCGGCGACACCCTGTTCGCCAACCAGCACACCGCCTGGGAACGGCTGCCGGCCCACCTGCGCCGCGCGGTCGAAGGCGCGCAGGCCGAACACAGCTACCTGGCGCGCTACGCCGACCTGCAGAAGAAAAGCCCGTGGCGTCCGAACCTGACCCAGGCCCAGATCGACGAAGTGAAGCCGGTGGTGCACCCGGTGGTGCGCACCCATCCGGAAACCGGCCGCAAGGCACTGTTCGTCAGCGAGCACTTCACCACGCGCATCGTCGGCCTGCCGGAAGACGAAAGCCGCGCGCTGCTGGCCGAACTGTTCGACCACAGCACCCGTCCGGAACACATCTACCGCCACCAGTGGCAGCCGCACGACATGGTGTTCTGGGACAACCGCTCGCTGATGCACCTGGCGGCCGGCTGCCCCGACGACCAGCGCCGCAAGCTGTACCGCACCACCATCGAAGGCGACGTGCCGTTCTGAGCCGCCTTTTGACCACTGCCAGCGAAAGATCACCAATGCGTTTCACCCTGACCAAACTCACCGCCACCCTGGCGCTGTCGGCCGCCGTGGCCCTGCCGTCCGCCTCCGCTTTCGCCGAAGGCGAGCTGCGCGTCGCCCAGCAGTTCGGCGTCGTCTACCTGCTGCTGAACGTGGCGCAAGACCAGAAACTGATCGAAAAGCACGGCCAGCAGCTCGGCGTGCCGATCAAGGTGGAGTGGGTCCAGCTGTCCGGCGGCAGCGCCGTCAACGATGCGCTGCTGTCCGGCTCGATCGACGTGGCCGGCGCCGGCGTCGGCCCGCTGCTGACCATCTGGGACCGTACCAAGGGGCGCCAGAACGTCAAGGGCGTGGCGTCGCTCGGCAACTTCCCGTACTACCTGGTCTCGACCAATCCGAACGTCAAGACCATCGCCGATTTCAGCGACAAGGACCGCATCGCGCTGCCGGCCGTCACGGTGTCGGTGCAGTCGCGCATCCTGCAGATGGCGGCCGCCAAGCAGTGGGGTACCGGCCAGTTCACGCGCCTCGACCGCCTGACGCAGTCGGTGCCGCACCCGGACGCCACCGCCGCCATCATCGCCGGCCAGACCGAGATCAACGGCCACTTCGCCACGCCGCCGTACCAGGAACAGGAACTGGCGGGCAACCCGAAGGCCCACATCGTCCTGAACTCGTATGACGTGCAGGGCGGCCCGAGCTCGTCGACGGTGCTGTACGCCACCGAAAAATACGTCAAGAACAACCCCAAGACCTACCGCGCCTTCGTCGAGGCGCTGGACGAGGCGGCGCAGCTGATCGCCAAGAATCCCGAGCTGGCGGCCGACGCCTACCTGCGCGTCACCAAGGGCAAGATCGACCGCGCCTTCCTGCTGAAAGTGATCAAGAACCCGCAGATCCAGTTCAAGGTCGCGCCGCAGAACACCCAGGGCATGGCCACTTTCCTGCACCAGGCGGGCGCCATCAAGAACAAGCCGGCCAGCTGGCGCGATTACTTCTTCGAGCATCCGGCGCTGGCCAAGGGTAGCTGATCAAGGATTGCTGCATTCCGGTCCGGTTCCCGGACCGCGCCACGGCACCTCATCATAAGGAACATCATCATGAACGTGCTGCCTTTCCAGGTCGTGCAGAACGGGCCGCTGCTCAAGGCGCGCGGCGTCACCATCGATTACCAGTCCGACCGCGGCATCGTACGCGCGACCGATGACGTCAGCTTCGAAGTCTGGCGCGGCGACCGCTTCGTGCTGCTGGGCCCCTCCGGCTGCGGCAAGTCGACGCTGTTGAAGGCCGTCGGCGGTTTCATCGCCCCGCGTGCCGGCAGCCTGCAGCTGGACGGCAAGCCGATCCTCAAGCCGGGTCCGGACCGCATCGTCGTGTTCCAGGAATTCGACCAGCTGCCGCCGTGGAAGACGGTCAAGCAGAACGTGATGTTCCCGCTGCTGGCCGGCGGCACCCCGAAGAAGGAAGCCGAGGCGCGCGCCATGGACTGGCTGGCCAAGGTCGGCCTGGCGCCGTTCGCCGACGCCTATCCGCATACGCTGTCCGGCGGCATGAAGGCGCGCGTGGCCATTGCCCGTGCGCTGGCGATGCAGCCCGAGATCCTGCTGATGGACGAGCCGTTCGCCGCGCTGGACGCGCTGACCCGCCGGCGCATGCAGGAAGAGTTGCAGGCATTGTGGGAAGAAAGCCCGTTCACGATGCTGTTCGTGACGCACTCGATCGAGGAAGCGCTGGTGGTCGGCAACCGTATCCTGCTGCTGTCGCCGCACCCGGGCCGGGTCCGGGCCGAGATCAACAGCCACCAGTTCGGCCTGCACAGTGCCGGCGGCGCCGAATTCCAGGCCACCGCGGGCCGCATCCATGGGCTGCTGTTCGGCGCCGATGGCGGCGCGCATGTCGAGGAAGCGGCGGCAGGAAGGGCGGTGCAATGATGACTGCAGGTGTGAATGCGAAATGGGAGCCGCCGGTACGGCCGGAATACGAAGTACCGCCGGCGCCGGCACATGCCGCGGGCGTGCCCGCGGCCAGCATCGTGGCGCCGGTCTCGCCGCTGCAACGGCTGGGACAGGCCGGCTGGCTGCGCAAGGGCATCCTGCTGGCGCTGATCGCGGCGCTGTGGGAAGCCATGGCCCGCTGGACCGACAACGACTTGCTGCTGCCGGGCTTCCTGCAGACCGCCAAGGCGCTGGTCGAAGGCATCGCGAGCGGCGAACTGCCCGGCTACATCGGTGTCTCGCTGGCCGTGCTGCTGCAGGGTTACCTGGCCGGCGTCCTGGGCGCCTTCCTGCTGACGACGCTGGCGATCTCGACCCGGGTCGGACGCGACCTGCTGGAAACCCTGACCGCGATGTTCAACCCGCTGCCGGCGATCGCGCTGCTGCCGGTGGCGCTGCTGTGGTTCGGCCTCGGCAAGGGCAGCCTGATCTTCGTGCTGATGCACTCGGTGATGTGGCCGCTGGCGCTGAACACCTACGCCGGCTTCCGCTCGGTCCCGGAGACCCTGCGCATGGCCGGCCGCAACTACGGCCTCGGCAACGTGCGCATGGTGACCCAGATCCTGGTACCGGCCGCGCTGCCGGCGATCCTGTCCGGCCTCAAGATCGGCTGGGCCTTCGCCTGGCGCACGCTGATCGCCGCCGAGCTGGTGTTCGGCACCACCTCGGGCAAGGGTGGGCTCGGCTGGTACATCTTCCAGAGCCGCAACGAGCTGTTCACCGACAAGGTGTTCGCGGGGCTGGCGGCGGTGATTCTGATCGGGCTGCTGTTCGAAAATATCGTGTTCCAGCAGGTCGAGCGCCTGACGGTGCGGCGCTGGGGGATGCAGAGGTAACGCGGAAGAGGTAATGCGGAAAAGGTAATGCGGCAACGTTGCTCTGCGTTGGAACAGCAGTTTGCTA
>JAKOOD010000191.1 GCA_022701635.1 Burkholderiaceae bacterium
ACGCTGCGCCATGCCGACGACATCCGCGCCTACGAAGAGCGCCACCTGCGCGAGCAACCCTGGCTGGCCAACACCATCTGATCAAAGAAGAGCGACATGAAGATTGCAATCCTGCCGGGCGACGGCATCGGTCCCGAAATCACGGCCCAGGCGGTCAAGGTGCTGAACGCGCTCGATGAAAAATTCGAGCTCGAGAGCGCGGACGTCGGCGGCGCCGGCTACGCGGCCCACGGCCACCCGCTACCCGCACAGACGCTGGCGCTGGCCAAGGCCGCCGACGCGGTGCTGTTCGGCGCCGTCGGCGATTACCAGTACGACAAGCTGGAGCGCGCGCTGCGTCCGGAACAGGCCATCCTCGGCCTGCGCAAGGAACTCAGCCTGTTCGCCAACCTGCGTCCGGCGATCCTGTACCCGGAACTGGCCGGCGCCTCGACCCTGAAGCCGGAAGTGGTGTCCGGCCTGGACATCCTGATCATCCGCGAGCTGACCGGCGACATCTATTTCGGCAAGCCGCGCGGCGTGCGCGAGTGTCCAGACGGCCCCTTCGCCGGCCAGCGCGAAGGCTTCGACACGATGCGCTATGCGGAAGGCGAGATCCGCCGCATCGCCCACGTGGCCTTCCAGGCGGCGCGCAAGCGCGGCAACCGCGTCACCAGCGTCGACAAGGCCAACGTGCTGGAAACCTTCCAGTTCTGGCGCGACATCGTCACCGACGTCCACCAGGAATACCAGGACGTCGAGCTCGAGCACATGTACGTCGACAACGCCGCGATGCAGCTGGTGCGCGCACCGAAGAAATTCGACGTCATCGTGACCGGCAACATGTTCGGCGACATCCTGTCGGACGCGGCCGCGATGCTGACCGGCTCGATCGGCATGCTGCCGTCGGCCTCGCTCGACGCCAACAACAAGGGCCTGTACGAGCCCTCGCACGGTTCGGCGCCCGACATCGCGGGCAAGGGCATCGCGAATCCGCTGGCGACCATCCTGTCGGCCGCGATGATGCTGCGTTTCTCGCTGGGCAAGACGGAACAGGCCGACCGCATCGACGCCGCGGTCAAGAAGGTGCTGGCGCAGGGCCTGCGCACCGCCGACATCTTCGAGGAAGGCACCACCCGCGTCGGTACCGAACAGATGGGCGACGCCGTCGTCAACGCGCTGGCCTGAAGCCGCGTTCATACGAAACGCTGAGAATAATTTTGAAAACCGAGGGAAAAAAATGAAACTTGTAGGTCTGGTTGGTTGGCGCGGCATGGTCGGCTCGGTCCTGATGAAGCGCATGCAGGACGAGGGCGATTTCGATCATATCGAGCCGGTATTCTTCACCACGTCGAACCCGGGCGGCGATGCCCCGAAGATGGCGAAGAACGAGACCAAACTGAAGAGCGCGACTGATATCGCCGAACTGTCCAAGTGCGAGATCATCATCTCGTGCCAGGGCGGCGACTACACGACCGAAGTGTTCCCGCAGCTGAGGGCCAGCGGCTGGAACGGCTACTGGATCGACGCCGCGTCGACCCTGCGCATGAAGGACGACGCCATCATCGTGCTGGATCCGGTCAACCTGGACGTGATCAAGAACGCGATGTCGCGCGGCGTCAGGAATTTCATCGGCGGTAACTGCACCGTGTCGTGCATGCTGATGGGCCTGGGCGGCCTGTTCAAGAACGACCTGGTCGACTGGATGACCTCGATGACCTACCAGGCGGCATCGGGCGGCGGCGCCCAGCACATGCGCGAACTGCTGACCCAGTTCGGTACCATCAACGGCTCGGTCAAGCACCTGCTGGACGATCCGGCCTCGGCGATCCTGGAAATCGACCGCACCGTGCTGGCCACCCAGCATGGCCTGACGGCCGAGGAAACCAGGCAGTTCGGCGTGCCGCTGGGCGGCAACCTGATCCCCTGGATCGACAAGGACCTGGGCAACGGCCAGTCGAAGGAAGAGTGGAAGGCCGGCGCCGAGACCAACAAGATCCTGGGCCGCGGCGAAGGCTTCGGCGCCAGCCCGATCCCGGTCGACGGCCTGTGCGTCCGCATCGGCGCGATGCGCTGCCACTCGCAGGCGCTGACCATCAAGCTCAAGAAGGACGTGCCGCTGGACGAAGTCAACGACATCATCGCCTCGGACAACGAGTGGGTGAAGTTCGTGCCGAACACGCGCGAAGCCTCGATCGTCGACCTGACCCCGGCCGCCGTCACCGGCACCCTGCGCATCCCGGTCGGCCGCGTGCGCAAGATGTCGATGGGCCCGGAATACCTGTCGGCCTTCACCGTCGGCGACCAGCTGCTGTGGGGCGCGGCCGAGCCGCTGCGCCGCATGCTGCGCATCGTGCTGGACAAATAATCCGGCGATGATGGATAAAAAATAAAAGGGCGGCGCAAGCCGCCTTTTTTATTCGCCGGTGCAGGTCCGTTATTCGTCCGTGCAGGTCCGTCATTCGTTGATACAGGTCCTTTCATTCCCGCGCGCGCCCTGCGGCAAGCGATTGGTATCATGACGAATGATCATCATGAAGGCCAAAAAACATCACTTATCGATACCTGCACTGTACCTATCTCATGGACGGGAAGTGTTTCCCCCGTAAAACTTGCGTGCCATAATGCATGGTGATATGTTGCTGAGACCTCTGGGCAACATCTTTCTTCCGCTCAACTCACTCGGTTCCGAATATGCACTCCACCCACCGCCTCCCGTTGAAGTCGTCCGCGCTGAAGAAACTCACGGCGGCGGTCGCCAGTGCGTTGGTCCTGAGCTCGGCGGCCCATGCAGCCGGACTGGGCAAGCTGACCGTGCTGTCCGCCCTCGGACAGCCGCTGCGTGCCGAAATCGAGTTGACGTCGGTATCGTCCGACGAGGCGTCCGGCCTGGTCGCCAAGCTGGCCTCTCCCGACGCCTTCAAGACCGCCAACATCGAATTCAATCCGGCCCTGCTGTCGCTGCGCTTCAACGTCGAGCAGCGCGGCGGCCGCCAGTTCATCCGCGTCAGCTCGAGCCAGCCGCTGAACGAGCCGTTCGTCGACCTGCTGCTGGAACTGTCCTGGAATAACGGCCGTCTGGTGCGCGAATACACCTTCCTGCTCGATCCGGCCGAGCTGCGCGCGACGCAGTCGGCCCAGGTGGCGGCAGCCGACAGCGCGCGTGCGCGCAGCGAAGCGGCGCCCGCAGCCGGACGCGCCCGTGCGGACGAGACGCGCCAGCCGGCCGAACGCCCGGCCGCCGGCCGCCGTGCGCCGGAAGAGCGAGCCGAGGGCGCGGCCCGTGGCGGCTCCCCCGGCGGCGCCTCTTCCCAATACCGCGTGCGCCCGGGCGACAGCCTGGGCAAGATCGCCACCCAGGTGAAGCCGGCCGAGGTCTCGCTCGACATGATGCTGGTCGCGCTGTACCGCGCCAATCCGGATGCCTTCATGGGCAACAACATGAACCGCCTGAAGTCGGGCCGCATCCTGGCGGTGCCGGGCGCGGATGCCGTCGGCGCCATCGGCGATGGCGAGGCGCACGGCGTGGTGGTCGCGCACGCGGCCGACTTCAATGCCTACCGCAACAAGCTGGCCGGCCAGGTCGGCGCCGGCGAAGCCGAGAAGACCCCGCGCGCCAGCCAGAGCGGCACCGGCAAGATCAGCGCCAAGGTCGAGGAGCGCCCGACCGCGGCCAACGAATCGCAGGACCAGCTGCGCCTGTCGAAGGCGGCGCCGAGCGTGCCGGCCGGGAAGGGCGCCACCACCAGCACCGAAGACACGATCGCCAAGCAGCGCGAACTGCAAGAATCGCAGACGCGCGTGAAGGAACTCGAGCGCAACATCACCGACCTGCAGAAGCTGGCCGAGGTCAAGAACAAGGCCGGCGCCGAAGCGCAGAGCAATGCCTCGGCACCCGTCGCCGCACCCGCTGCCAAGGCCCCGGATGCCGTCGTGATGGACAACAAGCCGGCGCCCAACAAGCTGCCGCCGATCAAGCCTGCGGCCAACAAGCCGGCCGCGGCGGCCCCCGCATCGGCACCCGAGCCGGGCCTGTTCGACTTCATCATGGACAACCTGACCTACCTCGGCGCCGGCGCCGCGGTGCTGTTGCTGGCGGCGCTCGGCATCGCCCAGCGCCGCAAGAAGGCCACGGTCAAGGCCGTGTCCGAACCGTCGATCCTAGGCGTACCGACCGAGCCGCAGCATTCGATGTTCGCCGAAGCAGGCGGCCAGAGCGTCGACACCAACAACAGCGTGTTCAATTCCAGCTTCGCGCCGTCCGCCAGCCAGCTCGACACCAATGAGGTCGACCCGGTGGCCGAAGCCGACGTCTACATCGCCTACGGCCGCGATGCCCAGGCCGAGGAAATCCTGAAGGAGGCGCTGCGCACCCATCCGGAACGCCTGCCGGTGCGCCAGAAGCTGCTCGAGATCTACGCCGCGCGCAAGGACCAGCGCGCCTTCGAAACCCAGGCCGGCGAGCTGTACGGCATCACCCGCGGCCAGGGCGACGAGTGGGCGCAGGCCGCGGCGCTGGGCCGGACTATCGATCCGCACAACCCGCTGTATGCCGGCACCGGTGCCGGCACGGCGCTGGGCGCGGCCACCGCCGGCCTGGCTGCGGGTGCCGTCGGCGCCGGCGTGGCCGCTGCCGCGGCGCCGGCCCCGGCCCACGACGACCTGCTGTCGAAGGACCTGGACGACGCCTTCCTGGCCGCCGATGTCGCCGACGGCGCGCATGGCAGTGCCGCCGATGCGGCGCCCGAGCCGATGAGCTTCGACCAGCATTTCGCCGGCGCCATGGCCACGGCCCAGCCGGCAACTGCTGTCCCAACGCCGGCGCCGGCGCCGGCCGAGGACGACAACCTGCTCGACTTCGACCTCGGCGGCCTGGCCTTCGAGCCGCACGCCGCCGACCAGACCGCGCTGCCGACCCCGGACGTCCGCGAGATCACCGCGTCCAACGACGTGCCGGACCTCGAGTTCGACATGGGTGCCTTCGACCCGGCACCGGCTGCGCCGGCACCGGTTGCCGCGCAGACGCCGGCGGCCGCGGCCGACGATCCGCTCGACTTCTCGTTCGACATGGACTTCGGCGCCACGCCGGCGGCGAACCCGGTGCCGCATCTGGATCCGCACCTGGCCGACGAGCTCCTGCCGGTCCCGGGCAGCGCGCCGAACACCGACATCGACATGGCCAACCTGGCCCGCGAATTCGATTTGCCCGACCTGCCGAGCGAGCTGCACACCGGCGTCCCGGCCATGCCCGAGACGGCATCCCGCGCCAGCGAGCTGAAGGATCCGCTGTTCGACCTCGACGCCATGGATTTCGGCCTGGAAGACAAGCAGCCGGCGGCCCAGGGCAACCCGGCGCCGGACCTGGCCTTCGATCTGCACGACACGCTGGACGACACGCCGCCGGCCGCCACCCCGGCGCTGGCGCTGGACGACGATCCGTTCGCGCTGCCGGCACTCGACGGCCTGCCGCCGGCGACCCCGGCGCCGGTCGAGAGCGCCCCGTACGCGCCGCACGGCCTGCTCGAACCGCAGCTGGAAGCGCCGGGCTTCGACCTCGACCTGGCCGAACTCGACGCGCCGTCGCTGCCGCTGCCCGACGTGCATGATGTCGACGCCGGTGCGGGTGCGCCGGCCGGTGAACTATCGCCGGCCCACATGGAGATGGAGACCAAGCTCGACCTGGCCATCGCCTACCAGGAAATCGGCGACAAGGAAGGCGCGCGCGAGCTGCTCGATGAAGTGATCAAGGGCGGCACGGGCGAGCAGATCGGCCGCGCCAACGCCATGCGCGCGGCTTTAGCATAAGGTTTTCAGTTGAGAAGAATCGCAATGGGTGTCCAGTACGTGGGCACCGCCTGGAACGGTTACCAGAAACAGCCTTCGCGCGACACGGTGCAGGACCGGCTCGAAATCGCGCTCGAAAAATTCGCCTGCACCCCGATCGCCACCGCCTGCGCCGGCCGCACCGACGCCGGCGTCCACGCGATCGAGCAGGTCATCCACTTCGACACGGCGCTGGTGCGCCCGACCCAGTCCTGGGTGCGCGGCACCAATGCCTTCCTGCCGGAGTCGATCGTGGTGCGCTGGGCGCACGAGGTCGCGCCCGACGCCGCCGGGCAGGATTTCCACGCGCGCTTTTCGGCCCGCTCGCGCACCTATCATTACGTGCTGTACAACCACCCGAATCCGTCGGCGCTGCTGGCCGGGCGCGCCGGCTGGGTGTTCCGTCCACTCGACGTCGAGCGCATGCGCGCTGCCGCCCGCCACCTGATCGGCACCCACGACTTCAGCAGCTTCCGCGCCTCGGGCTGCCAGGCCAATACACCGGTCAAGCAGATGCACCGGGTCGACATCGAACGCCACGGCGACGTCATCGTGTTCACCGTGCAGGCCTCGGCCTTTTTGCACCACATGGTGCGCAACATCGTCGGCTCGCTGATCTACGTCGGCACCGGACGCAACGAGCCGGACTGGATGCTGGAGGTGCTGAACGCCCGCTCGCGCGACGCCGCGGCACCGACCTTCATGCCCGACGGTTTATACCTTGCTACAATCGACTACGATGCGAAGTGGGGCTTGCCGCAGGAGCCGATGTCGCCCTTGCCTTGGCTATAGCCGATTTCCGCTACCTTATTTCGTTTGTTAGCGTGTAAACGTCGTCCCCGCGCAGGCGGGGACCCAAGTTGCACGCATTACCGAGACGCAATCAAACTTGGGTTTCCGCCTCCGCGGGAACGACGAGTTGCTTGCTCGTCCACGTAGGCTTTCCTATGCAACGCACCCGAATCAAAATCTGCGGCATCACCCGCGAACAAGACCTCCATGCCGCCGTCGCCGCCGGCGTCGACGCCCTCGGCTTCGTGTTCTACCCGAAGAGCCCGCGCTTCGTCACGCCCGAGCAGTTCGCGGTGCTGGCGCCGGCGCTGCCGCCGTATGTCAGCGGCGTCGGCCTGTTCGTCAACGCCACGGTCGCGCAGGTACAGCAGGCCGTCAATGAAGGGCCGATCGCGTTGCTGCAGTTTCACGGCGACGAGACGATCGGGGAGTGCGCGGCGATCGCGGCGGCGGTGAAGCGCCCGTTCGTGCGGGCGTTCCGGGTCAAACCCGACACAACTTCGCGCGAACTGCTAGAATCGGAAGATCAATACCGCGCCGCCAGCCCCTGGTTCACGGGCCTCCTGCTCGACACCTGGGTCGATGCCTACGGCGGCGCAGGAAAGGTCTTCGATTGGTCAGTTATTTCAAAAGAGCTCGCGCCTCGGGTCGTTTTGAGTGGTGGCTTGAGCGTGCAAAACGCGACTAGCGCGGTGGCGCAAGTACGCCCCTATGCGGTCGACATCAGCAGCGGTGTCGAGGAAAGCAAGGGGATCAAGGATGCCCGCAAGATCGCCGCGTTCGTCGACGCGGTGCGGGCTGCCGATGCCATGACCTGACAAGCGAAATCACCATGAAAAACCTTTCTGAATCCGGTAACACCAGCGGTGCCAAGGTGCTGTTCAAGACCCCCGACTATCAACTGCCGGATGCGAGCGGCCACTTCGGCCCCTACGGCGGTTCCTTCGTTGCCGAAACCCTGAGCCACGCGCTGGCCGAACTGAACGAGTCGTATGCGCGCTACAGCCAGGATCCCGAGTTCCTGGAAGAGTTCCGCTACGAGCTGGCCCACTTCGTCGGCCGCCCGTCGCCGGTCTACCACGCCAAGCGCTGGTCGCAGCAGGGTGCGAGCGGCGAGCTGGGCGCGCAGATCTTCTTCAAGCGCGAAGACCTGAACCACACCGGCGCCCACAAGATCAACAACGTGATCGGCCAGGCGCTCCTGGCCCGCCGCATGGGCAAGCCGCGCATCATCGCCGAGACCGGCGCCGGCCAGCACGGCGTCGCCACCGCCACCATCTGCGCCCGCTTCGGTCTCGAATGCGTGGTCTACATGGGCAGCGAGGACGTCAAGCGCCAGGCCCAGAACGTCTACCGCATGAAGCTGCTGGGCGCGACCGTGGTGCCGGTGGAAAGCGGCTCCAAGACCCTGAAGGACGCGCTCAACGAAGCGATGCGCGACTGGGTCACCAACATCGAAAACACCTTCTACATCATCGGCACCGTGGCCGGCCCGCACCCGTATCCGATGATGGTGCGCGACTTCCAGTCCGTGATCGGCGAGGAATGCCGCGTGCAGATGCCGCAGATGACCGGCCGCCAGCCCGACTACGTGGTCGCCTGCATCGGCGGCGGTTCCAACGCCATGGGTATCTTCTATCCGTACATCGACGAGCCGGGCGTGAAGCTGGTCGGCGTCGAGGCGGCCGGCGAGGGCCTGGACAGCGGCAAGCATTCGGCGTCGCTGACGGCCGGCTTCCCGGGCGTCCTGCACGGCAACCGCACCTACCTGCTGCAGGACGAGCATGGCCAGATCATCGAGACCCATTCGGTCTCGGCCGGCCTGGACTACCCGGGGGTGGGCCCCGAGCACGCCTGGCTGAAGGACATCGAACGCGCCCAGTACGTGTCGATCACCGACGACGAGGCGCTTGCCGCCT
Source organism: Burkholderiaceae bacterium (assembly GCA_022701635.1). Lineage (GTDB taxonomy): Bacteria > Pseudomonadota > Gammaproteobacteria > Burkholderiales > Burkholderiaceae_D > Telluria > Telluria phyllosphaerae. The sequence continues at coordinate 8,514 of JAKOOD010000191.1, forward strand.
TCCACGACTGCTGCCGCATCGAAGGCATCATCCCCGCGCTGGAATCCGCGCACGCGATCGCCTACGCGGCCAAGCTGGCGCCGACGCTGCCGAAAGACCAGATCATCCTGGTCAATCTGTCCGGCCGCGGCGACAAGGACATGCACACGGTCGCGCAGCGCG
>JAKOOD010000001.1 GCA_022701635.1 Burkholderiaceae bacterium
AAGGAATCGGACCCGCCCTGGTACATCAGCGGATCGGTATAGAAGGACGGCGGCACCGTGGCGCCGCGCGCCTTGCGCACCAGCTCCACGTGGTTGATGTAGGCGGAGCCGTCGGCCCACTGGAAGGCGCGCGGCAGCGGCGACGCGCACGCCTGCTCGATGAAGGAGGCGGCGTACGGCGCGGCGCCGGCATTCAGCACTTCGTAGACGGCACGCAGTTGCGGCGCGACGCGCTCCCAGTCATCCAGCGCAGCCTGCAGGGTGGGCGCGATGTCGGGGACCGCCTGGCAAGTGACCAGGTCACGGCTGACCACGACCAGCGTACCGTCGCGGCCGCCGATCTTCAGGGTAGCGAGTTTCATGCTTTTCTTTCATAGTTGCAATTATTGCCGCCATTACAACTGAAAACGTAGGTTCGTACAAACGGTTTTTTTTGTACTGCGCGCCCTGCACCGGAAATTAGGACAATTCCTCAAAACGCCGCCTCGGCCTGTATCGCGTTGTACAAACGCTATTGAGCCAGACGATCGCCAATGTCGACGGTGCGCTTGCGAACATTGCAAGCATGACCACCCACCCTGCATGGTCAACCGCCGCGCTAGAATGTGGCTATCCCACATCAACGCATGCAGGCACGATGTCTCACAACACCATCGCGATCAATGGGCGCATGGACCGGTTCGACGGCCACGACAGCGTCTGGCTGTTCGGCTACGGCTCCCTGATCTTCAAGGCCGACTTTCCCTTCCTCGAGCGGCGCCCGGCGCACATCGGCGGCTGGACCCGGCGCTTCTGGCAGGGCTCGCACGATCACCGCGGCACGGAAACGGCGCCGGGGCGCGTCGTCACCCTGGTGCCCGAGGACGGCGCCGTCTGCCACGGCATGGCCTACCTGGTCACGCCCGAGGAATTCGCCCACCTCGATTACCGCGAAAAGAACGGCTACCTGCGCCTGGCCACCGACATCCGTTTCGAGGACGGCAGCGCGGCCCACGGCATCGTCTACATCGCCACCCACGACAACGCGGCCTACCTCGGTCCCGCCAGCGAACGCGAGATCGCACGCCAGATCGCCGGCGCCCGCGGTCCGAGCGGCCCCAACAGCGAATACCTGCTGGCGCTGGCCGAGGCCTTGCGCGAGCTGGGCAAATTCGATCCGCACGTGTTTGAGATCGAGCGCCACCTGGCCGAGTTCCGGGCCTGAACCGGCCGCGCCGATCCGCGCAAGGCGGCTGCGCCCCTCGTCGTGTGCGCGAACGGTACGCCGTGCTTTGTGATCTAATTGGTATGACATTCAGCCAATATGCACCACAGGAGAGCACGATGCAGCAGCAGGACCAGCAACACGACCAGGCGCAGCCCCAGGACCAGCCACAGGGTCAGCCACAGGGTGAGCCACTGAGCGCACGCCCGGCCACGCCCAAGGATCTCGACGAGGACACCCTCGCCTTCGTGCGCAAGGTGTTCGGCCACGCCCGCGCCGGCGACGCGGAAGAGCTGGGCATGTACCTGGGCCACGGCCTGCCGCCCAACTTGCGCAACGAACGCGGCGACAGCCTGCTGATGCTGGCCTGCTACCATGGCCACCACGATGCCGCGCGCGTGCTGCTGGACCATGGCGCCGACCCGGAAGTCATGAACGACGCCGGCCAGACGCCGCTCGCCGGCGCCGCCTTCAAGGGCGACCTGCCGGTCGTCACCCTGCTGCTGGATCGCGGCGCGCAAGTCAACAACGCCGGCCCCAACGGCAAGACGGCGCTGATGTTCGCCGTCATGTTCAATCGCGTCGAGATCGCCCGCCTGATGCTGGCGCGCGGCGCCGATCCCTTCCACCGCGATGCCGACGGCAACTCGATGACCGATGCCGCCCGCAAGATGGGCGCCGCGGACACGCTGGAATTGCTGGCGGCGGCGACCGGCGAGCGCTGATCCGTGGCGGCGTCAGGTGCCGCTCATCACATCCCGCTCATCACTTCCAGATAGCGCGGCAATACCGCCTCGGTCAGCCACACGCCGTTGTCCGAACGGTAGAACGCGAGCCCGTCCGCGCGCATGCGCTCCGTATCGACGCGCAGGATGGCCGGAAAGCCGTGGCGCGCCCCGACCCGCCTGGCGGTGTCGATATCGGCCGACAGGTGGACGTGATGCCGCCCCGAGGCGCGCAGCCCTTCGGCCAGGATCGATTTCAGGAAGCGGCTGGCGGTGCCGTGGTACAGCACCCGCGGCGGCTCGGCCTGGACCAGCGCCAGGTCGACCTGGATCGAATGGCCCTGGCTGGCGCGAATGCGCGTGCGGTCGTCGTTGAAGGCAAAGCGCTGCTTGTCGTTGTCGGCCACCACGCGCTCGAGCAGGGCCCGGTCGACCGCGTGGCCGGCGGCGGCCAGGCGCTCCAGCAGCGCGTCGACACCGGTCCAGCCATGGGCATCGAGCGCCAGCCCGATGCTGTCCGGCCGGTGGCGCAGGACATAACTCAACAATTTACTGGTGGCGACGACAGGATCGACTGGCATGGCGGGCTGGGGTTGGTTGGACAAGCCGCCAGCATACGGCAATCGTGACAATTCAAGAGTTTCGCCCTGCCCCGTGTCGGCTAGACTCGCGCCCCATGACGCATCACACCATCGCGGGCGGCCGTGCGCCCGGTCTCGACCTGCTGCGCGCCGGCGCCATCCTCACGGTCATGCTCTACCACCTGGCCAGCCACGGCTTTGCACTGGACGGGTTCGGACGCCATGGCTGGCTGGGCGTGGACCTGTTTTTCGTGCTCAGCGGCTACCTGATCGGCTGGCAGGTCGTGCGCCGCTACGCTGACGGCAAACACCCCGACTGGCCGGCCTTCATGCTGAGCCGGGCCCTGCGCGTGCTGCCGGCCTACCTGGCGGTGCTCGGGCTGTACCTGGCCGTACCGGCCTGGCGCGAAGCCGAGCGCTTGCCGCCGCTGTGGCAGTTCTTCACGTTCACGGTCAACCTGTTTCCGAACTGGGAGACAGCCCGCGCCTATTCGCACGCGTGGTCGCTGTGCGTCGAAGAACATTTTTATCTGCTGTTGCCGCTGGCGGCCACGCTGCTCGCCCGCCGTCCGGGGCCACTCAAAATACTTGCCGTTGCAGCACTGCTGCTGGTGGGCGGCATGCTGTCGCGCGACTGGACCTGGCAGCGCAGCGTGGCGCCGCATCTCGGCGCGGGCGGCGATCCGGGCCTGGCCATCAAGGGTTACGTCGAACGGATCTACGACCCGACCTGGCACCGGCTGGACGGCTTGCTGGCCGGCGTGCTGCTGGCCAGCGTGCGCGCCTTCCGCCCGGCCTGGTGGAAGCACGTGCTGCGCCATGGGCCGCTAGTGCTGGTGCTTGGCGCGGCATGCATCGCCGCCGTGATCGCGATCGATCCGCTGGGCCGGACCGGCGCCGTCGTCCAGTTTCCGCTGGCGGCGCTGGGCTTCGCCGGCCTGGTCGCGGCAGTGCAGAGCCCACGACTGCCGTTCGCACGCGTGCCGTTGCCGGGATGCCGGCAAGCCGCCTTGCTGGCGTTCAGCCTCTACCTGACGCACAGGCAGGTGTATGCCTGGCTCGATGAGCGGCTGGACGGGATGGCGGCCACGGCGCCGCTGACGGCTTTTGTCCTGTACAACCTGGCCGCGCTCACCGTCGCCGCCCTGGTGTACTGGAGCGTCGAGCGGCCGGCGCTGCGGCTGCGCGACCGCCTGCTGGCGAGACGCGCGGCGCGGACGCTTACTGCTGCGCCGGACCCGGCACCGATTCGATCTCGGCCTTAGCGCGTGCAAGGATGGCGGCAATACGCTGTTGCTCTTCGGCCGGCGCGTGGGCGCGTGCCTCGAGCGCATGCTTGAGCGCATGGCGCGCGTCCGCGAGTTCCGCGGTCCAGCGCTTGCCGCCGGCGTCTTCCCCGCCTTCGGCCAGGGCGCTGCGCATCACGCGCATCTTTTCGGCAGCGGCGTCCAGCTTGGCAAACAACCCGTCGACGTGCTCGCGATTCGCCTCCAGGTGGGCCCGGCCGTCCTCAGACAGCGCATAGCGCTTGCGGTTGCCTTCGGCCTGGATACTGACGTGGCCGCGGTCCTCCATGCAGCTCAGTGCCGGATACATCATGCCCGGGCTCGGCACATAGAAACCGCTGGAACGCTGCTCCAGCGCCTTGATCAGTTCGTAACCGTGGCTGGGCTGCTCGCCGATCAGGGCCAGCAACAGCAGCTGCAGGTCGTCGGACGACAATTTGCGTCCGCGCGGGCCGCCGTCGTCGAAGCCGAAACCGCCGCCGCGGCCGCCGCGCGCGCCGGGGCCGTGGCCACGGGGACCGCGATGCGGACTGTCCGGCGCTGCGTGCTGCTCATGCTGGCCGTAATGGTGACCATGTTCGTGGCCATGATGTTCGTGATGATGATGCGAGTGTTGCTGGTCGTAACGTGACATGACTTTTCCTTTTATATCGTAAGATACATCTTAAGATATAGATGAAGGTTGATAAAGTCAAGCGACTAGTGCGCCATGTGTGGCGTTTCAGTCAGTCTGCAATGCCCTCCAGCACGCGTCGCACCTGCGCCGTCCGCTGCTCGACGCTGCCGCGCACCACGGTATGCCGGATGCCGCGCGCCTGCAGGTCCTCGATGACCAGCCGCTGGATGCGGCCGCGCCACGCTTCGTTCTCGCGCACGTCCTGTTCTTCATAAGGGATGTCGTCGGCGCAGACGAAGGTGTGGACGTAGCGGGTGCGGCACTCGTCGGCGCAGCGCACCAGCTCTGCCGGTGGCGGATCGCCGACCTGGCGGAACTGGATGCCGAGTAGCAGCGTGGTAAGTGCATTGGTATCGACGAACAGCCAGCGCCGCGCATGCGGCAAGGCGGCGTCTTCGGCCTGGCGGTGCTTGACGGCGATCTGGACGTAGTCGTCGGCATCCAGCTGGCCCTGCTTTTCTTCCCAGATGAAGCGGCCGATCTCGGGAACGGACACGGTGCCGTAGGCATGCGCCAGGTATTCCGACAAGGTCGATTTGCCGGTCGACTCGGCGCCGACGAAGACCACGCGCTGGGCTTCCCGTGTTTCTGCTTGTTGTGCCTGCTCCACCATAGTGCCGTCCGAAGATGAAAACACGCATCCTAGCCGACGCTACAGGCATAGACAACTCGGCATTTACAGCTCAGCAATAATGGCGCGGTGTGACACTGCAGTGCTACGGCGCAGTGCTAGACTGGTGTGACCACAACCATTGCCGGTACCATGCCGGCAAGCCGCCACCATGACCGAACTGACCAACGCCGGCTTCCTGCTCCGTCCCTTCCTTGCCGACGACGCGCCTGCCTTTGCCGCCGCGGTGCAGGAGTCGATGGCGACGCTCGGTCCGTGGATGCCCTGGGCCGAGGCCGGCTTCGACGACGCGCAGGCCCTGGCCTGGTTCGCCGCCTGCGACGCCGGCCGCGCGGACGGCAGCAGTCACGAGTTCGGCATCTTCCGCAACGGTGTATTCGTCGGCGGCGCCGGCTTGAACCAGCGCAATCCGGCGCACGCCCTGTGCAACCTCGGATACTGGGTGCGCACCTCGGCACAGCGGCAAGGCGCCGCCTCCGCCGCGGTGACGGCGCTGGCCCACCACGCCTTTCGCGACCTGCACCAGTCGCGCGTGGAAATCGTCGTCGCCGAAGGCAACGATGCCAGCCTCGGCGTGACGCGCAAGGCCGGCGCCGTCCACGAATGCCTGGCGCGCAACCGCCTGGTGCTGCACGGCGCGCCAGTGGCCGCCCACGTCTTTTCCCTTGTGCCGGGCGATCTCAGAACAGATCCATCTGCGCCGCCGCAGCCGCCGTCGGCTTGACGGGCGGTTTCGGCACCACCAGCGGACGCCGGAACTGCGCACCGTCCAGCTGGCTGAAACGGCCGGTGTAGCCATCCATGCCGAGGCGTTTGATGGCCTTGGTGAAGCGCTGGCGGATCAGGTCCGCCCAGATGCCTTCGCCATGCATGCGCTTGGCGAAATCGCTGTCGTATTCCTTGCCGCCGCGGATGTCCTTGATGCGGTTCATCACGCGCTGGGCGCGGTCCGGAAAGTGGGCGTGCAGCCATTGCTGGAACAGCGGATTGACTTCCCAGGGCATGCGCAGGATCGTGTAGTGGGCACCGACGGCGCCGGCGTCCTTGGCCGCTTCCAGGATGCGCTCGATTTCCGGTTCGGTGACGAAGGGGATGATCGGCGCCACGCTGACGCTGACCGGGATGCCGGCCTCGGTCAGCGTACGGATCGCGCGCAGGCGGCGGGACGGCGCGGCCGCGCGCGGCTCCAGCGTGCGGGCGATTTCGCCGTCCAGCGTGGTGAGCGTGATGGCGGCGCAGGCCAGGCCCTTCTCGGCCATCGGCGCGATCAGGTCGATGTCGCGCTCGATCAGCGCCGACTTGGTGATCAGGCCGTAGGGATGATTGCACTCGCCTAACACTTCCAGCACATCGCGCGTGATGCGGCGGTCGCGCTCGCACGGCTGATAAGCGTCGGTGTTGACGCCGATCGCGATGCTTTCGGGCACGTAGCCGGGCCGCGCCAGTTCCTGGCGCAACAGGTCTGCCGCGTTCACCTTGGCGAAGATGCGGCTTTCGAAGTCGAGGCCCGGCGACAGGCCGAGGTAGCTGTGCGAGGGCCGCGCAAAGCAATAGATGCAACCGTGCTCGCAGCCGCGGTAAGGGTTCAGCGACACGCCAAAGGGGATGTCGGGCGAGTTGTTGCGGGTAAGGATACTTTTTGCAAACTCCTCGCTGACCACGGTCCTGGGCGGCGCATCGCTGCCGGACGCCGGGACGGCGCCGGGCACGCTCCAGCCGTCGTCGAAGCGCTCGCGCGCATTGACTTCGTAGCGGCCCTGCATGTTGCTGACGGCGCCGCGCCCCTTGAAAGCGACAGTCTGAACCATCGGACGGGCAAGGGTTTCGACTGCTGCTCCGGACCGCGCCGGCGACGGCCGGGACGGCATCTTCGGTGGCCTGACGGGCAACAGCGGCAACATCACTTGCCCTTCCATACGGCTCACGCTGGCTTTTTGACGATTCACGCGGCGCTCCTATAAATACTGTATGTTTATACAGTATAGTACGCCGATGTCATCCAGGGTTCAAGTGCCTTGTAGGCTGTTGTATGCACGCCGCTTGTTGTTGCACAAACCCGTCAAACGCCATCAGGAGAGGCCGGTAATAGATGGGGTTTTCTTCGAGCTGAGCAAGGGCGTGGACGGCCGCCTCGAACGACGACAGCTGGTGCGGCGCATGCGCCTTGCGAATCCGATAAGCGCTCGCCGGCGCATCCTGCAAGGCCAGCCGCGGCAGGCGCTGCAGCGCCGGGTTCAGGTACAGCATCTTGCGGCTCTTGCGCCAGGTGGCGTCCAGCACGACCAGGCGCAGCCGCTCCGGATACTGCAAGGATTCGGACGGCAACAGCGGCGGCGGCGCGATGCCGAGCGAGGCGTCGCCCGGCGTGTCGGGATACAGCAGCAGCGGCGTGCGTCCGTGCGCATGCAGCAGCCCGTCCAGCGCCTGCGCGGAAAAGGTCTCGCCGACCTCGAGCCGGCTGCCGGCCAGGCACAGGTGCAGCAAGCGCGCGCTGTTCTTGGCGTTGCGCACTTCGAGCGGATGTTGCAGGACCAGCAGTTCGACGCGGCTGGCGAGCGGCACGATCCAGCGGCAGATGCAGGCGCTTTGCGCGCGCAGGCAGGCCGGGCAGATAGCCCGGCGCGGCGAAGTGGGTAGATGCGTGGGTGAGCTCATGGGCGGCGATTCTAGCGCCGCCCGCAAAAGATCACATGCTGCCGACGCGGCGGCCGTGCGGCGGCGCCCCTTCCGGCTCATCCGCCGCCGACGCCACCGGCGCCCGCAAGACCTTCAGTGCCTCGCTCCACTGCACCACCTGGTCGAGCATGGCATCGACCGCCTGCTCGTGATGCTCGCGCGGATTGAACCTGGTGTACTGTTCCCAATCGTCGTGCAGGGTCAGCATGGCCTGGGCGCGCACGTCGGCCACCATCAGCTCGCCCATCACCAGGCGCAGGTTCTCGATCGCGCGCGCGCCGCCGACGCTGCCGTAGCCGACGAAGCCGGCGGCCTTGTTGTTCCATTCCTTGAACAGGAAATCGATGGCGTTCTTCAGCGCGCCCGAGGTCGCATGGTTGTACTCGGGCGTGACGAACACGAAGCCGTCGAACTCGGCGATGCGGGCGGCCCAGGCCAGCGTGTGCGGCTGCGTGTACTGGCCCATCGAGGGCGGTACCGGCTCGTCCAGCAGCGGCAGGTTGAAATCCTGGATGTCGACCAGTTCGAACAGCGCGTCGCCGCGCAGGCCGGCGATGTCCAGCACCCAGTTGGCCACGTCCAGCGCCTTGCGGCCGGGGCGCGTGCTCCCGACGATGACTCCTACCTTGATCATATGCGTCTCCAGTATGCGGGATTGATGATTTTAATAAGCCGATAACGCAATGGGCGCCCGATTCACGACGACGCTGCCCAGCCGCCGCCGAGCGCCCGGTACAGGTCGACGTGCGCCGCCAGGTAGCTGGCGCGCAGCTGCAGCACGTTGTTCTCGGCGGTGAAGGCATTGCGCTGCGCATCCAGCTCTTCCAGGTACGAGGAATACCCGTTGCGGTAGCGGTTGTGGGCGATGCGCAGCACCTCGGCGGTGGCGACGCGGCGCGCCTCGGCCTGCTCCAGCTGTTCGCGCAGGCGCTGCACCGCCGTCAGGGCGTTCTCGGTCTCGGCCAAGGCGTTGCGCACCACCGATTCGTAGGCGAACACGGCGCGGTCGCGCAGCGAGGCCGAGATCTCGGCCTGGGCGCGCAGGCGGCCGGCGTCGAAGATCGGCGCCAGGATGCTGCCGCCGACGCTCCACAGCGTGGTGCCGGCGCCCAGCAGGTCGGGCAGGTTGTGCGCGTAGCCGCCGACCGAAGCGGTCAGGCGCAGCGCCGGCAGCATCTGGTCGCGCGCCACCGCGAGGCTGGCGTCTAGCGCCGCGATCGCGCGTTCGGCCTGGGCGATGTCGGGGCGGCGCCGCAGCAGTTCGGATGGCAATCCCGGCTGGATCGCCGGCACGCGCAGGGCCGCGAAATCGCCCCCGCGTGCAACCGGACCGGGACTGGTGCCCGCCAGCACGGCCAGCGCGTTTTCCTGCTGGGTGATGGAACGCTCCAGCTGCGGCACCACGGCCGCGGTGGTGCGGTATTCGGCCTCGGCCTGCGACAGTTCCAGACGCGAGCTGTAGCCGACTTCGAACTGGCGCCGCGCCAGCTCGAGCGAGCGCACGCGCGACTGCAGCGTGGCGCGCGCCAGCGCCAGCTGGGCGTCGAGGCCGCGCAGGTTCAGGTAGCCCGACGCCGTGTTGGCCGCCACCGACAGCGCCGCCGCATCCGCCGCCGCCTGCTGCGACGCGTAGTCGAAACGCGCCGCCTGGGTGGCGTTTTCCAGGCGCCCGAAGGGATCGAGTTCGTAGGCCGCCTGCACGTTGCCCTGCACCGAGGTCGATTCGATCGGCGTGCCGAGCGGCCCGATCGCGCGCGCCCTACCCGGCGTGATGCCGGCCGTCAGGCTCGGCGCCTGGCTCGACGCTGCCACGCGGATGCGCGCCTGGTATTCCTGCAGGCGCGCGCGCGCGGTGCGGATGTCGCCGTTATTCGCCAGCGCCTGCGCCACCATCGCATCCAGCGCCGGGTCGCCGAAGGCGCGCCACCAGTCGGCTTCCACCGCCGCGCCGGCGTTGGGACCGACCTCGGCTGGCGCGCGCCACGCTGGCGGCACGTTCAGGGTGGAGGCCGGTGGCGGCTGCACCGCGATCCGGCACCCGCCCAGCGCCAGCATGGCCAGCACAGCTGGCACATGGTAAAACGCCCCCCTCATCGCGCTTGCTCCTGAGCCGGCCCTTGAGTCTGCCCCTGAGCCGGCGCCTGCGCTGGTGGCTGCCGCGCGGCAGGCACGACGCGCGTATCGATGCTGGGCACCACCGACATCCCCGGCCGCAAGCGCTGCGCCAGCGGCTGGTTCGGCTCGATGGCGATGCGCACCGGGATGCGCTGGGCGATCTTGACGAAGTTGCCGGTGGCGTTGTCGGGCTGGATGACGGAGAACTCGGAACCGGTGGCCGGGGCGATCTCCTCGACGTGGCCGCGCAGTTTGGCGTGGCGGAGCGCGTCGACGGTGAAGGTGACCGGCTGGCCCAGGCGCACGTCGGCCATCTGCGTTTCCTTCATGTTGGCCACCACCCACATGGTCTGCGGCACCAGCGCCGTCAGCTGGGTGCCGGCATTGACGAAGGCGCCGAGGCGCACGCTGACCTGGCCCAGCTGGCCGTCGCGCGGCGCCAGGATGCGGGTATTGGCGAGGTCGATCTCGGCCAGCTTCACGGCCGCGTCGGCGTTCGCCACCGCCGCCTCCAGCGCGGCGCGGTTGACGTCGACGGTACGCAGGCTCTGGCGCGCGATCTCGAGCGCGGCGCGCGCCTGCTCGGTGGCCGCCGCCGTCTGGGCGCGGGTAGCGCGGGCGGCATCGCGTTCGCGCGCGAACAGCGAGCCGTCGGCCGCCAGTTCCTCGACCCGGCGCAGGTCGGCGTTGGCCCGCACGGCCTGGGCGGCGGCGTTCTGCACCGCGGCCTGGTTCTGGGCGATGGTGGCGCGCGCCGTGCCCTGGCTCTGGGCGAAGTTGCTGAGGGCCGCGCGCTG